>NZ_JVLX01000063.1:0-22302 GCF_001070815.1 Streptococcus pseudopneumoniae
GGTCAAAGTAAATGTATTTTATAACTTTGATAAAATGAAAGATATTGCAGGTTTCCTAGGAGATATCAATGGAACTTCTCTTGAAATCGCGGAAGGTTTATCAAATGAACAGGTGAAAGCAGCAGTCAAGAGCCAAGTTGATGCTAAGAAAGAGGAATTACGTAAACGTGGTTATATCGTTAAAGAAGACTATCTCTATAAAAATAATGGAAAAGATTATAACTACGTTGTCACATTCACTAAGGAGACTACAGGAACTTCAGGTTTCAGAATGGCTCCAGCAGTTCAACCACGCGCTAGTAGAAATCGTAGAAGTCTAGAACAGCCATCTCCTCATAAGGTCAAAGTCAATGTTTTTTATAACTTTGATCAAATGAAAGATATTGCAGGTTTCCTAGGAGATATCAATGGAACTTCTCTTGAAATTGCGGAAGGTTTATCAAATGAACAGGTGAAAGAAGCTGTCAAGAGCCAAGTTGAAGCTAAGAAAGAAGAGTTGAGCAAACGCGGCTACACTTTCAAAGAGGACTATGTATATCAAGCTAATGGGAAAGATTATAACTACGTTGTAACATTTTCAAAAGCAACTAAATAATGTTCATTCCATAGGGAGTGAAATGTGAGCAGAGAGAGCAATAGGCTCTCTTTGTTTTATCTAGTAGCAAGTTTCTTAAAGACAAAAGGCAAATAAGAGATTATAATAAATAGAGTAGGTATTTATTCTAAGAAAAATAAAAAAAGAGAGCAGTTAAAGTATGAAAATTTTAATTGTAGAAGATGAAGAGATGATCCGTGAGGGGGTCAGTGACTATTTGACGGATTGCGGTTACGAAACTATTGAGGCGGCAGACGGGGAGGAAGCCTTAGAAAAATTTTCCAGCTATGAGGTGGCTCTAGTTTTACTGGATATCCAGATGCCCAAGCTCAATGGACTAGAAGTCCTAGCTGAGATTCGCAAAACCAGCCAGGTCCCTGTCTTGATGCTGACCGCTTTTCAGGATGAAGAATACAAGATGAGTGCTTTTGCTTCGCTAGCAGATGGCTATCTGGAAAAACCTTTCTCCCTCTCCCTCTTAAAAGTGAGGGTAGACGCGATTTTCAAACGCTACTACGATACGGGACGAATTTTCTCTTATAAGGATACCCAAGTGGACTTTGAGAGCTACAGTGCTAGCCTAGCAGGTGAGGAAGTAGCCATCAATGCCAAAGAGTTGGAAATTCTGGACTATCTGGTGAAGAATGAAGGACGGGCCTTGACCCGATCTCAGATAATCGATGCCGTCTGGAAAGCGACAGATGAGGTTCCCTTTGACCGAGTCATTGATGTTTATATCAAGGAATTGCGGAAAAAGCTAGACCTGGACTGCATCCTCACTGTGCGCAATGTTGGTTATAAATTGGAGCAAAAATGAAACGAACAGGTTTATTTACAAAGATATTTATCTATACCTTCTCGATTTTTAGTGTTCTGGTTATTTGCCTTCATTTAGCCATTTATTTTCTTTTTCCTTCGACTTATCTGAGTCATCGTCAGGAAACCATCGGCCAGAAAGCGACAGCCATTGCCCAGTCCTTAGAAGGGAAAGACAGGCAGAGTATCGAGCAAGTGTTAGAGCTGTATTCCCAGACTAGTGATATCAAGGGGGCCGTTAAGGGAGAGATGACTGAGGATAAGTTAGAAGTCAAGGACAGTTTTCCTCTGGATACAGACCGCCAGACAACCTCTCTCTTTATCGAGGAGCGGGAGGTGACAACGCAAGACGGTGGCATCATGACTCTCCAGTTTCTAGCTTCCATGGATTTGCAAAAGGAAGCGGAGCAAATCAGTCTCCAATTTCTCCCCTACACCTTGCTGGCATCCTTTCTGATTTCCCTTTTGGTTGCCTACATCTATGCTCGGACCATTGTTGCACCGATTTTGGAAATCAAGCGAGTAACCCGTCGGATGATGGAACTGGATGCCCATGTGCGATTGCGCGTGGATTCTAAGGATGAGATTGGTGATCTCAAGGAACAAATCAATAGCCTCTATCAGCACCTCTTGACTGTCATTGCGGACTTGCATGACAAGAATGAAGCTATTCTCCAGCTCGAAAAGATGAAGGTCGAATTCCTACGAGGGGCTTCTCATGAATTGAAAACACCGCTTGCTAGTCTCAAAATCTTGATTGAAAATATGAAGGAAAATATTGGTCGTTATAAGGATAGAGATCACTATCTGGGAGTTGCCTTGGGGATTGTGGATGAGCTCAATCATCACGTTCTCCAGATACTTTCTCTTTCTTCGGTCCAGGAATTACGAGATGATAGGGAACAAATTGACCTACTTCAGATGACACAAAGTCTGGTTAAGGATTATGTCTTGCTAGCTAAGGAAAGAGAACTCCAGATAGACAATAGTTTGACCCATCAGCAGGCCTATCTAAATCCATCGGTGATGAAATTGATTTTATCTAACCTCATCAGCAATGCTATCAAGCACTCTGTTCCAGGTGGCTTAGTTCGCATTGGAGAAAGAGAAAGGGAACTTTTTATAGAAAATAGCTGTAGTCCAGAAGAACAAGAAAAACTAGCTCAATCTTTTTCTGATAATGCTAGTCGCAAGGCCAAAGGGTCTGGGATGGGGCTCTTTGTGGTCAAGAGTCTATTAGAACATGAAAAATTACCCTATCGTTTTGAAATGCAGGAGAATCGTTTAACCTTCTTTATAGCTTTTCCAAAAGTCGCTCAAGACTAGGAAGAGAAAGGGTTTACATAGATGAAGCTAGAAGAAATTCAATGGAAACTACGGGAAAAACTAGATTTTTTTGTCAAAAAGTGATAAAATGAACAATGTAAATGGGATGACCCATAAAAATATACAGGAGGCCTGATAAAATGGCAATCGTTTCAGCAGAAAAATTTGTCCAAGCAGCTCGTGACAATGGTTATGCAGTTGGTGGATTTAACACAAACAACCTTGAGTGGACTCAAGCTATCTTGCGTGCAGCAGAAGCTAAAAAAGCTCCAGTTTTGATCCAAACTTCAATGGGTGCTGCTAAATACATGGGTGGTTACAAAGTTGCTCGCAACTTGATCGCTAACCTTGTTGAATCAATGGGTATCACTGTACCAGTAGCTATCCACCTTGACCACGGTCACTACGAAGATGCACTTGAGTGTATTCGAGTTGGTTATACTTCAGTTATGTTTGACGGTTCACACCTTCCAGTTGAAGAAAACCTTGAAAAAGCTCGTAAAGTTGTAGAATTTGCACATGCAAATGGTGTATCAGTAGAAGCTGAAGTTGGTACTATCGGTGGTGAAGAAGACGGAATCATCGGTGATGGTGAATTGGCTCCAATCGAAGACGCTAAAGCAATGGTTGAAACTGGTATCGACTTCTTGGCAGCTGGTATCGGTAACATCCACGGTCCTTACCCAGCAAACTGGAAAGGTCTTCACCTTGACCACTTGCAAAAATTGACTGAAGCTGTACCAGGATTCCCAATCGTATTGCACGGTGGATCAGGTATTCCTGATGAGCAAATCCAAGCAGCTATCAAACTTGGTGTTGCGAAAGTTAATGTTAACACTGAATGCCAAATCGCATTCGCTAACGCAACTCGTAAATTTGCTCGTGACTACGAAGCAAACGAAGCAGAATATGACAAGAAAAAACTCTTCGACCCACGTAAATTCTTGGCTGACGGTGTAAAAGCTATCCAAGCATCAGTTGAAGAACGTATCGACGTATTCGGTTCAGAAGGTAAAGCATAATCTAGCTTAACAATATAGATGAAACCTGCCCATTGGGTGGGTTTTTTGTGTATTTTAAGGAGACTATTAAGCTAGAATTTTGATCTAAAAATACCATTTTAAGAGAAAAATTTTCAATTTCATAAACTTTAGGCAAACGCTTGCATTCTAGTTTTTATTGGACTATAATAGGTTGGTATAAAGCATTCTGTAATAATAAAAGGTGTAGAAAGTAAGGCTTTAGAATATTTGTAGTCAAAAATACAATGTTGCTATTCCTTGCGCTAGGGAGAGATTTATGGCAATGATAGAAGTGGAACATCTTCAGAAAAATTTTGTGAAGACTGTTAAGGAACCGGGATTGAAGGGGGCGTTTCGCTCCTTTATTCATCCTGAAAAGCAGACCTTTGAAGCGGTCAAGGATTTGACTTTTGAGGTTCCCAAGGGGCAGATTTTAGGCTTCATTGGGGCAAATGGTGCAGGGAAGTCGACAACCATTAAAATGCTGACTGGGATTTTGAAACCGACATCTGGTTTTTGTCGGATTAATGGCAAGATTCCCCAGGACGATCGTCAAGACTATGTCAAGGATATTGGAGTGGTCTTTGGGCAACGTACCCAGCTATGGTGGGATTTGGCGCTACAAGAGACCTACACGGTCTTGAAAGAGATTTACGATGTGCCAGATTCGCTCTTCCATAAGCGCATGGATTTTTTGAATGAAGTCTTGGATTTGAAGGAATTTATCAAGGATCCCGTGAGAACTCTTTCGCTGGGACAACGGATGCGGGCGGATATTGCAGCTTCCTTGCTTCACAATCCCAAGGTACTCTTTTTAGATGAGCCGACCATTGGTTTGGACGTTTCGGTCAAGGATAATATTCGTCGAGCTATTACTCAGATCAATCAAGAGGAAAAAACAACCATTCTCTTGACCACTCACGACCTGAGCGACATTGAGCAACTTTGTGATCGGATTTTTATGATTGATAAGGGGCAGGAGATTTTTGATGGAACGGTTAGCCAACTCAAGGAAACTTTTGGCAAGATGAAGACTCTTTCCTTTGAACTACTACCAGGTCAAAGTCATCTCGTTTCTCACTATGAAGGCTTTTCGGATATGAGCATTGATAGACAGGGGAATAGTCTCAACATTGAATTCGATAGTTCACGCTACCAGTCAGCTGACATTATCAAGCAAACCCTGTCTGATTTTGAAATCCGCGATTTGAAAATGGTGGATACAGATATCGAGGATATTATCCGCCGCTTCTACAGAAAGGAGCTCTAAGATGGTCAAATTGTGGAGACGTTATAAACCCTTTATTAATGCAGGGATTCAGGAGTTGATTACCTATCGAGTCAACTTTATTCTCTATCGGATTGGCGATGTCATGGGAGCTTTTGTGGCCTTTTATCTCTGGAAGGCTGTCTTTGATTCCTCACAAGAGTCCTTGATTCAGGGCTTTAGTATGGCAGATATTACCCTATACATCATCATGAGTTTTGTGACCAATCTTTTGACCAGGTCGGATAGCTCCTTTATGATTGGGGAGGAGGTCAAGGATGGTTCCATCATCATGCGCTTGTTGCGACCAGTGCATTTTGCGGCATCTTACCTTTTTACAGAGCTTGGCTCCAAGTGGTTGATTTTTATCAGTGTCGGACTTCCATTTTTAAGTGTCATTGTTTTGATGAAAATCTTATCTGGGCAAGGGATTGTAGAAGTGCTGGGATTAACTGTCCTTTATCTTTTTAGCTTAACGCTTGCCTATCTGATTAACTTTTTCTTTAATATCTGCTTTGGATTTTCAGCCTTTGTGTTTAAAAATCTATGGGGTTCCAATCTACTCAAGACTTCCTTGGTGGCCTTTATGTCAGGAAGCTTGATTCCCTTGGCTTTCTTTCCAAAGCTTGTTTCAGATATCTTGTCATTCTTGCCTTTTTCATCCTTGATTTACACTCCGGTCATGATTATTGTTGGGAAGTACGATGCCAGTCAGATTCTTCAGGCACTCCTTTTGCAGTTTTTCTGGCTCTTAGTGATGTTGGGCTTGTCTCAGTTGATTTGGAAACGAGTCCAGTCATTCATCACCATTCAAGGAGGTTAGTATGAAAAAATATCAACGTATGCATCTGATTTTTATCAGACAATACATCAAGCAAATCATGGAGTACAAGGTCGATTTTGTGGTTGGTGTCTTAGGAGTCTTTCTGACTCAAGGCTTGAACCTCTTATTTCTCAATGTCATCTTTCAACACATTCCATCCCTAGAAGGCTGGACTTTTCAAGAAATTGCTTTTATTTATGGATTTTCCTTGATTCCCAAGGGCTTGGACCATCTCTTTTTTGACAATCTATGGGCATTAGGTCAACGTTTAGTCCGAAAAGGGGAGTTTGACAAGTATCTGACACGTCCTATCAATCCTCTCTTTCATATTCTAGTTGAGACCTTTCAGATTGATGCCTTGGGTGAACTCTTGGTCGGTGGCATTCTACTGGGAACAACAGTGACCAGCATTGCTTGGACTCTTCCTAAATTCCTGCTTTTTCTAGTCTGCATACCATTTGCGACCTTGATTTATACTTCTTTGAAAATCGCGACAGCCAGTATCGCTTTTTGGACCAAGCAGTCAGGAGCCATGATTTATATTTTCTATATGTTTAATGATTTTGCTAAGTACCCGATTTCCATTTACAATTCATTTCTTCGTTGGTTGATTAGTTTTATCGTGCCTTTCGCCTTTACGGCCTACTATCCTGCCAGCTATTTCTTGCAGGACAAGGATGTTCTCTTTAACATCGGAGGTTTGATGTTGATTTCCCTTATCTTTTTTGGTATTTCCCTTAAACTCTGGGACAGGGGCTTGGATTCCTACGAAAGTGCGGGTTCTTAGCATCGATGTTATCAAAGCCTTGTCTTGGGACAGGCTTTTTTTAATAGAGATGAAAATTCCTTGACATCTATTCTCAGAGTGCTATACCGTAAATGTAATCGCCGATTTAGCTCATACTCTTCGAAAATCTCTTCAAACCACGTCAACGTAGCCTTGCCGTATATATATGTAACTGACTTCGTCAGTTCTATCTGCAACCTCAAAACAGCGTTTTGAGCTGACTTCGTCAGTCTTATCTATAACCTCAAAACAGTGTTTTGAGCAACCTGCGGCTAGTTTCCTAGTTTGCTTTTTGATTTTCATTGAGTATCAGTTGGCATAACAAGGCACTCGCAAAGCCTAGGTTATAGGTAGATAAACGACTGAGGATTTGAAAAAATAGATATGTAGAAGATAACCGTTAAGTCTTATTTTTAGCGGTTATTTATATTGTTTAATAGCGCTGATATTTCATCAATGATGTTTGACTTTGTGATGTTGCTACTGCTTCAACTTGATTACTACTATTTTTGGTGGTGTGAATGTGTTTATCATGTATCCCAGTTAACTACGAAACTTTTTGACTCAATTTTTAACATATGTTAAAAAATAAATTAATCCGTATTAATTTTTCTTGACTTAAAATTTTTTAATTGATATACTATTTTTCAGAGAGCTAACAATTATATATAAATGTACTACTCTATTTCCTAGATAATACTTAGTAAAACTTTTTATAACAAAGGCTAGCAAAGTTAAAGTTTTTTATCTATTGGAAGTTAAATAAATATGTAAGGAATTAAAATGAAAAAAAGTACAGTATTGTCATTAACCACAGCTGCAGTTATTTTAGCAGCATATGTCCCTAATGAGGTAGTTTTAGCAGATACATCTAGCTCTGAAGATACTTTAAATATCTCTGATAAAGAAAAAGTAGTAGATAAACAACAAGAAAACAAAGAAAAACTTGAAGATGTTCATAATGCTATAGAAACTTCAAAGGATACTGAAGAGAAGAAAACAACAGTTATTGAGGAAAAAGAAGTTGTTAGTAAAGAATCTGTGATAGATAACAAAACTAGCAATGAAGAAGAAAAAATCAAAGAAGATTCCAATCAATCCAAAGAAGATAAAGCGGACTCGTCTGCAAGTAAAGACCCAGAAAATCCCCAAAAAGAGGATAAACTTGTCTATATTGCTGAATTTAAAGATAAGGAATCTGGAGAAAAAGCAATCAAGGAATTATCCAATCTTAAGGATACAAAAGTTTTATATACTTATGATACGGTTTTTAATGGTGTTGCAATAGAAACAACTCCAGATAATCTGGACAAAATTAAACTAATAGAAGGTATCTCATCGGTTGAACGATCACAAAAAGTCCAGCCAATGATGAACCATGCTAGAAAGGAAATTGGAGTTGAAGAGGCAATTGATTACTTAAAATCTATCAATGCTCCATTTGGGAAAAATTTTGATGGCCGGGGTATGGTCATTTCAAATATCGATACCGGGACAGATTATAGGCATAAGGCTATGAGAATCGATGATGATGCCAAAGACTCAATGAGATTTAAAAAAGAAGACTTAAAAGGCACTGATAAAAATTATTGGTTGAGTGATAAAATTCCTCATGCTTTCAATTATTATAATGGTGGTAAAATTACTGTAGAAAAAGCTGATGATGGAAGCGATTATTTTGATCCACATGGGATGCATATTGCAGGGATTCTTGCAGGAAATGATACTGAAAAAGATATTAAAAACTTTAACGGAATAGATGGAATTGCTCCTAATGCACAGATCTTCTCTTATAAAATGTACTCTGACGCAGGATCTGGCTTCGCAGGGGATGAAACAATGTTTCATGCGATTGAAGATTCGATCAAACACAAGGTCGATGTTGTTTCGGTATCATCTGGCTTTACAGGAACAGGTCTTGTAGGTGAGAAATATTGGGAAGCTATTAGAGCGTTAAGAAAAGCAGGCATTCCAATGGTTGTAGCTACGGGTAACTATGCGACTTCTGCTTCAAGTTCTTCATGGGATTTAGTGGCAAATAATAATCTGAAAATGACCGACACTGGAAATGTAACGCGAACTGCAGCACATGAAGATGCGATAGCAGTCGCATCTGCTAAAAATCAAACAGTTGAGTTTGATAAAGTTAACATAGGTGGAGAAAATTTTAAATACAGAAATATAGGGGCCTTTTTCGATAAGAATAAAATCACAACAAATGAAGATGGTTCAAAAGCTCCTGATAAATTGAAATTTGTATATATAGGCAAAGGTCAAGATCAAGATTTGATAGGATTGGATCTTAAGGGCAAAATTGCAGTAATGGATAGAATTTATACCAAGGATTTAAAAGATGCTTTTAAAAGAGCTACGGATAAGGGCGCACGTGGCATTATGGTTGTAAATACTGTCAATTACTACAATAGAGATAATTGGACAGAGCTTCCAGCTATGGGATATGAGGAGGATGAAGGAACTACTAGTCAAGTATTTTCAATTTCAGGAGATGATGGTGTAAAGCTATGGAACATGATTAGTCCTGATAAAAAAACTGAAGTTAAAAGAAATAATAAGGAAGATTTCAAAGATAAATTGGAGCAATACTATCCAATCGATATGGCAAGCTATAATTCTAATAAACCGAATGTAGGTGACGAAAAAGAGATTGACTTTAAGTTTGCACCTGACACAGACAAAGAATTGTATAAAGAAGATGTCATAGTTCCAGCAGGATCTACATCTTGGGGACCGAGAACAGATTTGCTTTTAAAGCCTGATGTCTCAGCGCCAGGTAAAAATATTAAATCCACTCTCAATGTCATTAATGGGAAATCAACTTATGGCTATATGTCAGGAACTAGTATGGCAACTCCAATCGTGGCAGCTTCTACTGTTTTGATCAGACCAAAGTTAAAGGAAATGCTTGAAAGACCTGTATTGAAAAATCTTGAGGGAGATGACAAAATAGACCTTACGAGTCTTACAAAAATAGCCCTACAAAATACTGCAAGACCTATGATGGATGCGACTTCTTGGAAAGAAAAAAGCCAATACTTTGCATCACCTAGACAGCAGGGAGCAGGTCTAATTAATGTGGCCAATGCTTTGAGAAATGAAGTCGTAGCGACTTTCAAAAACAAGGATTCTAAAGGTTTGGTAAACTCTTATGGTTCTATTTCTCTTAAAGAAATAAAAGGAGATAAAAAATACTTTACAATTAAGCTTCACAATACATCAAACAGACCTTTGACCTTTAAAGTTTCAGCATCAGCTATAACTACAGATTCTCTAACTGATAGACTAAAACTGGATGAAACATATAAAGACGAAAAATCCCCAGATGGGAAGCAAATTGTTCCAGAAATTCACCCAGAAAAAATCAAAGGAGCAAATATCACATTTGAGCATGACACTTTCACTATAAGCCCAAACTCTAGCTTTGATTTAAATGCGGTTATAAACGTTGGAGAGGCTAAAAATAAAAATAAATTTGTAGAATCATTTATTCATTTTGAGTCAGTGGAAGAAATGGAAGCTCTAAACTCCAACGGGAAGAAAACAAATTTCCAACCTTCTTTATCGATGCCTCTAATGGGATTTGCTGGGGATTGGAATAAAGAACCAATCCTTGATAAATGGGCCTGGGAAGAAGGATCAAAATCAAAAACAATGGAAGGTTATGATGATGATGGTAAACCAAAAATTCCAGGAACCTTAAATAAGGGAATTGGTGGAGAACATGGTATAGATAAATTTAACCCAGCAGGAGTTATACAAAATAGAAAAGATAAAAATACAACATCTCTAGATCAAAATCCAGAATTATTTGCTTTCAATAACGAAGGGATCAACGCACCATCATCAAGTGGTTCTAACATTGCTAAAATTTATCCTTTAGATTCAAATGGAAATCCTCAAGATGCTCAACTTGAGAGAGGATTAACACCTTCTCCACTTGTATTAAGAAGTGCAGAAGAAGGAATGATTTCAATAGTAAATACAAATAAAGAGGGAGAAAATCAAATAGACTTAAAAGTCATTTCGAGAGAACACTTTATTAAAGGAATTTTAAACTCTAAGAGAAATGATGCAAAGGGAATCAAATCTTCTAAACTAAAAGTTTGGGGTGACTTGAAGTGGGATGGACTCATCTATAACCCTAGAGGTCGAGAAGAAAATGCACCAGAAAGTAAGGATAACCAAGATCCTGCTACTAAGATAAGAGGTCAATTTGAACCGATTGCGGAAGGTCAATATTTCTATAAATTTAAATATAGATTAACTAAAGATTATCCATGGCAGGTTTCCTATATTCCTGTAAAAATTGATAACACAGCCCCTAAGATTGTTTCGGTTGATTTTTCAAATCCTGAAAAAATTAAGTTGATTACAAAGGATACTTATCATAAGGTAAAAGATCAGTATAAGAATGAAACTTTATTTGCTAGAGATCAAAAAGAACATCCTGAAAAATTTGACGAGATTGCAAACGAAGTTTGGTATGCTGGCGCCGCTCTTGTTAATGAAGATGGAGAGGTTGAGAAAAATCTTGAAGTAACTTACGCAGGTGAGGGTCAAGGAAGAAATAGGAAACTTGACAAAGACGGAAATACTATTTATGAAATTAATGGTGCAGGAGATTTAAGAGGAAAAATCATTGAAGTCATTGCATTAGATGGTTCTAGCAATTTCACAAAGATTCATAGAATTAAATTTGCTGATCATGCTGATGAAAAGGGGATGATTTCCTATTATCTAGTAGATCCTGACCAAGATTCATCTAAATACCAAAAGCTTGGAGAGATTGCCGAATCTAAATTTAAAAATTTAGAAAATAGAAAAGAGGATAGTCTTAAAAAAGATACAACTGAGGAAGAAAATCATCAAGACAATGAAGAGTCTATCGAAGAAAAATCTAGCTTGACTATTCATAAAACTATTTCAACAATTAGAGATTTTGAAAGCAAAGACTTAAAGAAACTCATTAAAAAGAAATTTAGAGAAGTTGATGACTTTACAAGTGAAACTGGTAAGAGGACAGAAGAATACGATTATAAATACGATGATAAGGGAAATATCATTTCTTATGACGATGGTAGCGCCTTAGAATATGAAACTGAAAAACTTGACGAAATCAAATCAAAAATTTATGGTGTTCTAAGCCCGTCTAAAGATGGACACTTTGAAATTCTTGGAAAAATCAGTAATGTTTCTAAAAATGCCAAGGTATATTATGGCAATAACTATAAATCTATAGAAATCAAAACGACTAAGTATGATTCCCACTCAAAAACGATGACATTTGATTTATACGCTAATATTAATGATATTGTGGATGGATTAGCTTTTGCAGGAGATATGAGATTCTTTGTTAAAGATGATGATCAGATAAAAGCTGAAACGAAGATTAGAATGCCTGATAAAAATAAGGAAACTAAAGCAGAATATCCGTATGCATCAAGTTATGGGAATGTAATAGAATTAGGAGAAGGAGATCTTTCAAAAAACAAACCAAACAATTTAACGGAAATGGAATCTGGTAAAATCTATTCTGATTCAGAAAAACAACAATATCTGTTAAAAGACAACATCATTCTAAGAAAAGGCTATGCACTAAAAGTGACTACCTATAATCCTGGAAAAACGGATATGTTAGAAGGAAATGGAGTCTATAGCAAGGAAGATATAGCAAAAATACAAAAGACCAATCCTAATCTAAGAGTCCTTTCAGAAAAAATAATTTATACTGATAGTAGAAATGTTGAAGATGGAAGAAGTACTCAAGCTGTATTAATGTCGGCTTTGGACGGCTTTAACATTGTAAGATATCAAGTGTTTACCTTTAAAATGAATGATAAAGGGGAGGCAATCGATAAAGATGGAAATCTTGTAACAGATCCTTCTAAACTTGTATTATTTGGTAAGGATGGTAAAGAGTACATAGGAGAGGATAAATCCAATGTAGAAGCTATAAAAGAAGATGGTTCTACGTTATTTATTGATGCAAAACCAGTAAACCTTTCAATGGACAAGAACTACTTTAATCCATCTAAATCTAATAAAATTTATGTACGAAATCCAGAATTTTATTTAAGAGGTAAGATTTCTGATAAGGGTGGTTTTAACTGGGAGTTGAGAGTTAATGAATCGGTTGTAGATAATTATTTAATCTACGGAGATTTACACATTGATAACACTAGAGATTTTAACATTAAGCTTAATGTTAAAGACGGTGACATCATGGACTGGGGAATGAAAGACTATAAAGCAAACGGATTCCCAGATAAGGTAACAGATATGGATGGAAATGTTTATCTTCAAACTGGCTATAGCGATTTGAATGCGAAAGCGGTTGGAGTACACTATCAATTTTTATATGATAATGTTAAACCAGAAGTAAACATTGATCCTAAGGGAAATACTAGTATTGAATATGCTGATGGAAAATCTGTAGTCTTTAACATCAATGATAAAAGAAATAATGGATTCGATGGTGAGATTCAAGACAAACATATTTATGTAAATGGAAAAGAATACAAATCATTTGATGATATTAAACAACTAACAGATAAGACACTAAACATTAAGATTCTTGTAAAAGATTTTGCAAGAAATACAACTGTAAAAGAATTCATTTTAAACAAAGATACGGGAGAGGTGAGCGAACTAAAACCTCAGATGGTAACTGTGACCATTCAAAATGGAAAAGAAATGAGTTCAACGATAGTGTCGGAAGAAGATTTCATTTTACCTGTCTATAAGGGTGAATTAGAAAAAGGCTATCAATTTGATGGCTGGGAAATTTCTGGTGTCGAAGGGAAAAAAGATGCAGGTTATGTTATTAATGTGTCAAAAGATACCCTTATAAAACCTCTATTCAAGAAAATAGAGGAGAAAAAGGAGGAGGAAAATAAACCTACTTTTGATGAATCGAAAAAGAAAGATAACAAACAGGTAAGCCATAGCCAATTAAATCAAAGTCATAGAAAAGAGGACTTACAAAGAGCAAATCATTCACAAAAATCTGATTCGACTAAAGATGTCAAAACTACAGTTCCTGTACAAGTAAATTATAGTCAATTAGATGAAAGTCAAAGATCTGATTCAACTAAGGATGTTACAGCTACAGTTCCTGATAAAAATGATAAAAACTTTGAAAATAAGAAGGAAGTTTATCTTAATGAACCAGAGACTATAGCTAATAAACATACCAATATCGATAGTAAATCGGATACTAACCATTCTGATAAGTTGCCAAAAACCGGAACAGTTAGAGCAGTTCTTACACCGTTCATTGCTGGAATATTGTTTATAGTAGGAGCACTTCTTGGATTGAAGAAAAAAGATTAAGATTAGGGCAAAAGCTATAGAAAAGATATAGCAAAATGGTTTGTGTACTGAGATGAGATAGTGTGGTGATGAGATAATTTTAAGGAATTAAGTAGCGTTTGGTTGCTTAATTCCTTTTTATTTAGAAGGAAGTTTTTTACCTGATTCCTTATTTTATCGCTATTATTCAACCACTTAGACTGAGTTAGAGACCAGATAGACAAAAGAGCTTGTTCTTGAGATTGAGCTCTGCTATAATGATTTTTGTAAGGTACGTGAGGCATCGATACCAGTTAACTTAAGTTCCTAAAAAAGAAATTGGAGATAAAGAAATGAAAAAATTATTGGGAATTGTATTTTTAGTAGCAGCAGCGACAGTAGTGTATTTTGGTTCTGTTGGATGGCCAAGTTTGGATGTCAACCTCTGGTCACTCATTCCGGTAGGCTTGTTCCTCTTTTTCACTCTAGAGAATCTTTTGAAAAAAGACTACAAGGCTAGTCTGATGTGTTTGATTATTGCCTTTATCATCGCAAATGCGACTTTGGACCTTTTGCCAATTTCAAGTGGCTTGGTAATTGGAGCAGGTGTACTAGCTTGTGTAGGTATTGGTTATCTCTTTCCTGATAAAGAGAGTAAATAGAAATTATTGAAAAATAGATAAAGAAAAACACTTCAATCACTGTATTTCAGTTTGATTGAGGTGTTTTCGATTTAGTTTTTTATTTCTGAGCCATCAATTCAACAATCATCTCGATATACATGACAAGGGTTAATAAGAATCCTGCACGCCAGAAGAATTTGATGAATTTAGGATAGTAAAAGCTACGTTTTTTCAAAAGGAAGAAAAAAACGAGAATAATGGCTAGGAGTGAGAGGGCTAGTCCTAGTCTAGGGAGAAAATTATGGGTAAAGGTTTTAGCTGTGATTAGGTAGTACTCAAATACCAAGACTGGAAAAGCCAAATCCGCAAAGTTTCGTCCTAGTTTTTTTAATCTAAAAAGTTTGGTTATGATAATGCAGACGACCAAGGTCAGTATCAATAATAAAATAGATGCTAATTTCATTAAAATCATACCCATATTGTATCATAAAAAATCGCTAATGGAAACGAGAAACAGAGGAATTTATAGGAAAGTCAGGCTTTTGAGATTGTAGATGTTTTTTGTTATAATGAAAGTTATGAAATCTTATAATACCTTGAATGATTATTATCGAAAACTCTTTGGAGAAAAGACCTTTAAAGTCCCTATTGATGCGGGGTTTGACTGTCCCAATCGTGATGGGACTGTGGCTCATGGAGGCTGTACTTTTTGTACGGTTTCAGGTTCTGGAGATGCTATCGTAGCACCGGATGCGCCTATCCGTGAGCAATTTTATAAGGAAATTGACTTTATGCACCGTAAGTGGCCGGATGTTCAGAAATATCTGGTTTATTTTCAAAATTTTACCAACACCCATGAAAAGGTGGAAGTGATTCGGGAGCGATATGAACAGGCTATCAACGAGCCAGGTGTGGTAGGAATCAATATTGGAACGCGCCCAGACTGTTTACCAGACGAAACCATTGAATATTTGGCTGAATTATCGGAGCGCATGCATGTGACGGTTGAATTGGGCTTGCAGACTACTTATGAAACAACCTCTGACCTGATTAACCGTGCCCACTCCTATGAGTTGTACGTGGAAACGGTCAAGCGTTTGAGAAAGTATCCCAAGATTGAGATTGTTTCTCATTTGATCAACGGACTTCCTGGTGAAACCCATGAGATGATGATTGAAAATGTCCGCCGCTGTGTTACGGACAATGATATTCAAGGGATTAAACTGCACTTGCTCCATCTTATGACAAATACTCGTATGCAACGAGATTACCACGAAGGACGTTTGCAGTTGATGAGTCAGGACGAATATGTCAAGGTTATCTGCGACCAATTGGAAATCATTCCCAAGCATATTGTCATCCATCGAATCACAGGAGATGCACCTAGAGATATGCTGATTGGTCCTATGTGGAGCCTCAATAAATGGGAAGTGCTAAATGCTATTGAAACTGAAATGCGACGTCGTGGAAGCGTTCAAGGATGTAAGGCTGTAAAACAGGAGTTTGAAAATGAAAAGACCACTTGAGATGGCACATGATTTTTTAGCTGAGGTAGTGACAAAAGAGGATATCGTAGTGGATGCGACTATGGGAAATGGTCATGACACGCTTTTTTTAGCTAAATTAGCCAAGCAGGTCTATGCCTTTGATATTCAGGAACAAGCCTTGGAGAAGACCCAAGAGCGTTTGCATCAGGCTGGCCTGACAAATGCCCAGTTAATCTTGCAAGGTCATGAGACACTGGATCAGTTTGTGACAGAAGCCAAGGCAGGGATTTTTAATCTGGGCTATTTGCCATCAGCTGATAAGTCTGTCATCACCCAACCTCAGACAACGATCGAAGCATTAGAAAAACTGTGTCATTTGCTTGTCAAAGGTGGACGGATTGCTATCATGATCTACTATGGTCATGAAGGAGGCGACATCGAGAGGGATGCTGTCTTAGATTTTGTTAGCCAGTTGAACCAAGAAGAGTACACAGTTGCCATTTACCGAACTTTAAACCAAGTCAACAACCCACCATTTTTAGTAATGATTGAAAAATTAGAGAGATATAGACATGGATAAACAATACCTACGTGAAAAGCTGGATGCCATGCGCCAGAATTTTGTTGAATCAACCCACCACGAACGAGCAGTGGGAGTGTTAGACCAAGCGCATATGAGCAAAAAAATGCTTAAAATCAAGAAAAAATTAGTTGCTCTTGAAATGGAACGGTGCCAGAGAAAAATTGAGCACAAGGATTGTTCCAAGATTGACCAAAAAATCAAAGAGCAGAAGGAGATTTTTGAATCTTGTTGTAAAAAAGATTAAGGAGGACGTGCGTGGAATTACTGATTTACCTCATCCTATTTTTACTAGTCTTGATTGTCTCGAGTACAACCAATAAGCTCCTACCCTTTTTGCCTCTACCTTTGGTGCAAATTCTTTTGGGAATTGTGATTGGTCTCTTTTTACCCAATACCGACTTTCACCTCAATACAGAGTTGTTTTTGGCACTGGTTATTGGGCCCTTGCTTTTTCGAGAGTCGGAAGAAGCGGACATTACAGCTATTTTAAAACACTGGCGAATCATTGTTTATCTCATATTTCCAGTGATTTTCATCTCGACCCTGAGTTTGGGTGGTTTGGCCCATCTTCTTTGGCTGGGTCTTCCCTTGGCAGCTTGCTTGGCTGTTGGGGCGGCACTTGGCCCAACGGACTTGGTAGCCTTTGCCTCTCTTTCGGAGCGCTTTAGCTTTCCTAAGCGCGTGTCCAATATCCTCAAGGGTGAGGGTCTTTTGAATGATGCTTCGGGATTGGTGGCCTTTCAGGTAGCTTTGACAGCTTGGACAACAGGAGCCCTTTCCCTTGGGCAAGCGAGTAGTTCGCTCATCTTTTCAATCCTAGGCGGTTTTTTGATTGGCTTTTTAACAGCCATGACCAATCGTTTCCTCCATAGCTTCTTGCTAAGTGTGAGGGCAACGGATATTGCTAGTGAGCTCCTTCTGGAATTGAGTTTGCCTCTGGTGACCTTCTTCCTAGCAGAAGAAGTCCATGTTTCAGGGATTATTGCCGTTGTAGTTGCTGGGATTTTAAAGGCAAGCCGTTTTAAGAAAATTACGCTCCTCGAAGCCCAAGTGGATACAGTAACCGAGACGGTTTGGCATACAGTGAATTTTATGCTCAACGGTTCTGTCTTTGTGATTTTAGGGATGGAGTTGGAAATGATAGCAGAGCCTATCTTGACCAATCCAATCTATAATTCCTTACTTTTATTGGTATCTCTTATAGCCCTTACCTTTGTCCTCTTTGCCATTCGTTTTGTCATGATTTATGGCTATTATGCCTATAGGACTAGACGTCTCAAGAAAAAGCTAAATAAGTATATGAAGGACATGCTTCTTTTGACTTTCTCAGGTGTCAAGGGAACGGTGTCGATTGCTACGATCCTTCTGATACCAAGTAATCTAGAACAGGAGTATCCTCTCTTGCTTTTCCTTGTCGCAGGTGTGACACTTGTAAGCTTTTTAACAGGTCTCGTAGTCTTGCCTCATCTTTCTGATGAACAGGAAGAAAGTAAGGACTATCTCATGCATATCGCCATTTTGAATGAAGTAACGATAGAGTTGGAAAAAGAGTTGGAAGACACCAGAAATAAACTTCCTCTCTATGCGGCTATTGACAATTATCATGGACGTATTGAAAATCTGATCCTGAGTCAAGAAAATAAGGGGGCTCAAGAAGACTGGGAGGCCTTGAAGCTTCTTATCCTCAGTATTGAAAGTGATGGTTTAGAACAAGCCTACGAAGAAGGAAAGATGAGTGAGCGTGCTTATCGAGTCTACCAACGTTATTTGAAAAGCATGGAACAAAGTATCAATCGCAAGTTTGCTTCACGATTGACCTATTATTTCCTTGTTTCCTTGCGGATTTTACGTTTTCTCCTCCACGAAGTCTTTACTCTTGGCAAGACCTTCCGAAGTTGGAAAAATGAAGAATCACAGAAACTCAGAGCCCTTGACTATGACCAAATAGCAGAGCTCTATCTAGAAAATACAGAGATGATTATCGAAAGTTTGGAAAACCTAAAAGGGGTTTATAAGAGTTCTTTGATCAGCTTCATGCAGGATTCTCGTCTTCGAGAAACAGCTATTATCACCAGTGGTGCCTTTGTCGAACGGGTTATCAATCGTGTCAAACCCAACAATATCGATGAAATGTTGAGAGGCTATTACCTAGAGCGCAAGTTGATTTTTGAATATGAAGAGAAACGATTGATTACGACCAAGTATGCCAAGAAGTTACGACAAAATGTGAATAACTTAGAGAACTATTCCTTGAAGGAAGCTGCCAATACTCTGCCTTATGATATGGTGGAATTGGTAAGAAGAAATTAATCAAGATTATAAGTGAAGGAGTGTGACATGAAAAAGTGGTGGAAAGAGCTGATAGACAAGCCTTTATTAAAAGCCTTTTTGTATTATTATCAAGCATCAGATAGTGAGTTGACCAGTGTTGCAGTAGCCTACTATTGGTTGATTTCGATTTTTCCGCTGCTTTTGGTGGTGGTCAATATCCTCCCTTATTTTCAGATTCCAGTTTCTAATTTTTTAAAGGTTGTCAATGAATTTTTGCCCGATACCATGTATGATGTGGTGGCAAAGATTATTACAGAAGTGCTGACCCAACCTTCAACGGGCTTATTGAGTTTTGCGGTTTTGTCAGCCCTATGGACCTTTTCAAAATCCATGAATTTCCTACAGAAAGCCTTTAATAAAGCTTACGGAGTAGCTAAGAGTAGAGGTTTAATTTACCAGCAATTGATGAGTTTACTAGTCAGTTTTGGCTTGCAAATCCTTTTTGCCTTAGCTCTCTTTCTCAGTGTCTTTGGCCGCATGCTTCTCAACCTTATCAAAAGCTACTTGAAATCGGATAGTCCTCTCTTTGATTATCTTCAAGACCTAACAGGCCCCTTGGTCTATGCCTTGATTTTTGCAATCTTGGTCATGCTCTACTATTTCCTGCCCAATGTTAAGGTCCGACGGATTCGACATGTATTGCCAGGGAGTGCCTTTGTCTTGTTGACCCTGGCCTTACTGCTCAATATCTTTTCAGTCTATGTTAACAATTATGTCAATCACATAGTGGACGTGCGTTTTTTCAGTTCCGTCGTCGTGGTGGTCATGATGTTTTGGTTTATTCTCATTGCTAAGATTTTAATTGTTGGCGCGGTTATCAATGCCAGTGTTCAGAGTTTGAAAGATCCGACCTTTAGAATAAATTAACTCATTTTTTATCCATTACAAAACGCATATTATCAGGCTTTATAAAACCTTGATAATATGCGCTTTTTTGATTGTGAAAATTAATAGATAAACATGGCATCGCCAAAACTAAAGAAGCGGTAGTGTTCTTGAATGGCATGGTGGTAGGCATCTAAGACTAATTCACGGCCTGCAAAAGCAGAAACCAACATGACCAGAGTTGATTTTGGCAGGTGGAAGTTGGTTGAAAAGGCATCTACAACCTTCCATTCGTAACCAGGCTTGATAAAGATATTGGTCCAGCCAGAATCTGCTTGGATTTGCCCATCAAACTTGGAACCAATAGTCTCCAAGGTGCGGATAGAAGTGGTTCCAACAGCGATGACACGACCACCATTTTCCTTAACAGAGCGAAGAGTGGCAGCCGCTTCCTCAGAAAGTTGGTAGAATTCTGAGTGCATTTCATGTTCGTCCAGATTGTCAACAGAAACTGGTCTAAAGGTTCCGAGCCCGACATGAAGAGTCAGATAAACCAGATGAACTCCTTTAGCTTGGATTTCTGCCAGCAGTTCTTTGGTAAAGTGCAGTCCAGCAGTAGGTGCTGCAGCAGAGCCACTTTCCTTGGCGTAAACGGTTTGATAACGTTCACGGTCATCCAGTTTTTCGTGGATATAAGGTGGTAATGGCATTTCTCCCAGACTTTCCAAAACTTCTAGGAAAATTCCTTGGTATTCAAAGCGGACAATGCGGCCCCCGTGGGTCAGTTCTTCCGTAACGACAGCGCTGAGGCGACCATCACCAAAGCTGACACGAGTACCAATCTTGAGGCGTTTGGCAGGTTTAGCCAGAACTTCCCACTCATCCCCAGCAGTATTTTTGAGTAGGAGCAGTTCCACATGGCCTCCTGTTTCTTCCTTTTGACCATAGAGGCGGGCAGGTAGAACGCGGGTGTCGTTCATGACAAGGGCATCACCAGGTTCCAGCATATCAATAATAGAGTGGAAGTGTTTATCCTGCATTTCTCCCGTCTCACGGTTGACGATGAGGAGTTTAGAGGCATCTCGTTTTTCAAGAGGCGTTTGGGCAATCAATTCCTCGGGTAAGTGGAAATCAAAATCAGCTGTATTCATATATCTGTTCATTCTTTCTAAGTTCTAATCCTATCCATTATAACATGTTTCAAGTATAGTCGCTCTTTTTTTAGAAATTAAATCGTTTTCACTTGACAGAAATTGGTCTATACCATATAATAAATATAGATTAAAATGGAGGATGAAAAGATGAAAGTCATTAAAGTTGAAAACCAAATCGAAGGTGGAAAAGTTGCTTTTGAGATTTTAAAGGAAAAATTGGCCAATGGAGCTCAAACCCTAGGACTTGCGACAGGAAGTAGCCCACTTGAATTTTACAAGGAAATTGTTGAGAGTGACCTTGATTTTTCAAATCTAACCAGTGTCAACCTTGATGAGTATGTAGGGCTTGATGGAGACAATCCACAGTCTTACCGTTACTTCATGCAAGAAAACTTGTTTAACCAAAAACCATTTAAAGAAAGTTTCTTGCCTCGTGGGGTTAAGGACAATGCTGAAGCTGAAGTTGAACGCTACAACCAAATTTTGGCTGACCATCCAGTGGACCTTCAAATCTTGGGAATCGGTCGCAATGGACATATCGGCTTTAATGAGCCTGGTACTCCATTTGACAGTCAAACACATCTAGTAGAACTTGACCAGTCTACTATCGAAGCCAATGCGCGCTTCTTTGACAAGATTGAAGATGTTCCAACCCAAGCCATTTCAATGGGGATTAAAAATATCTTGGATGCTAAGTCTATTCTTCTCTTTGCTTACGGTGAATCAAAAGCAGAAGCTATTGCTGGAACAGTGTCTGGTCCAGTGACTGAGAACTTACCAGCAAGTAGCCTCCAAAATCACCCTGATGTGACTATTATCGCAGATGCTGAAGCGCTTAGCTTGTTAGAAAAATAAAAAACGAAACCCTTCAGTTTCTTCTATCTGAGTGCTTTAAACTCTTGTATAAATGGAAGAAAAAATCAAAATTAAACCGGATTTTTTCTTGACAATTATTCCTTTTACGTGTAAAATAGAATAGATCTTGAACTTGAAGGGAGTGAAAAAAATGTCTAAAACAGTAGTACGTAAGAATGAATCTCTTGACGACGCACTTCGTCGTTTCAAACGTGCGGTTACTAAAGCTGGTACTCTTCAAGAAACACGCAAACGTGAATTCTATGAAAAACCTTCTGTAAAACGTAAACGTAAATCAGAAGCAGCTCGTAAACGTAAAAAATTCTAATTAGAAATGAAAGGCTGGAGAAATCTAGTCTTTTTTCTTTTAATACTCTTCGAAAATCAAATTCAAACCATGTCAACGTCGCCTTGCCGTAGATATGGTTACTGACTTCGTCAGTTTTATCTACAACCTCAAAACGGTGTTTTGAGCAACCTGCGGCTAGTTTCCTAGTTTG
>NZ_JVLX01000064.1:0-31850 GCF_001070815.1 Streptococcus pseudopneumoniae
TATACGGCAAGGCGACGTTGACGTGGTTTGAATTTGATTTTCGAAGAGTATAAATAGTAAACAAAAAGGAGCGCTGAGCTCCTTTTCTTCGTGACTATAGGGTTTTTTCTTGTTCTCTCACCACCAGCAAATCGACTTTAGCATGGCGGAGGATGTATTCAGATGAAGATCCGACCAAGAGACGTTCAAAGGCGTTGAGACCAGTTGCGCCAACGAGGATGAGGTCCACTTCTTCAGCATCGGGAATAGTACGTGCTAGTAGGGTCTTTGGATTTCCCATTTCAATGACGATGTGAACATCTGCCACACCAGCATCTTTAGCACGTTTTTCGTACTCTTTCATCAGACTTTCAGCGTCGACTTGGAGTTCTTCATAAACTTCAGCATCAAAGGTGGATACGCTTTGGAGAGCGCGTGTGTCAATGACATGTGCGATGGTGAGTTTAGCGTCGTTTCGTAGAGCAGAATGAACTCCCTTGACAAAAGCCAAGTCCGCTTCTTTAGAACCATCGATTGCGACCATGATATTTTGGTAACGTTGTGCCATAATGAAACCTCCTGAAATTTTCTTACTATAATTGTAAACCTTTTCACTATAGAAGTAAAGCAAAAAAGGTATTTTTTAAAAGAATATTAGCGCTTAAAATCTATATAAATATATGATAAAATAAAAGAAAGGATAGCAGGAAAGAAGTGAAGGGGGGAGAATGATGAAAAACGCTTTTCAAAAATCAAATTTCCTTTATTATGGAATCATCCTAGTTTCAGTCTTGCTAGAAGTTATCATGGTCTGGCAATTAGAGAGTCTGGTACCGCTTCTTTATCCAGGGTTTATAGGTTTTTTAGTCTTTCATGTACTCTACCATCTAATTTTATTCCTAGTTGCAAAACGAAGTGGGCGTTGGGATTACTTGATGATATGGGGGCTTTTCCTCATGTTCAATCTTCTTTATGACTCCTTTTTAGGCTTGCTTTTTCTAGGTTTATCTTTTGGTATGTAATGTGACTTTCGCAAAATACCTGCTATCTCCCCTGTCTTGACCTCGCTTTTAGTGAGGCTTTTCTTCTATACGAAACTAGTAACACATTTCAGTAAACTTGTCGCATTTTCTTTCTAGTGGTATAATGTTACTATCCTGATGAATTGAGGAAACAAGATGAAAGAATATAACAAGTCTAGTAAGTTAGAGCATGTTGCTTATGATATCCGTGGTCCTGTTTTGGAAGAAGCCATGCGAATGCGAGCAAATGGAGAAAAGATTTTACGTCTGAATACAGGAAATCCAGCAGAATTTGGTTTTACAGCGCCAGACGAGGTCATTCATGACTTGATTATGAATGCGCGTGATAGTGAAGGTTACTCTGACTCCAAAGGGATTTTCTCAGCCCGTAAGGCTATCATGCAGTATTGTCAATTGAAGAAATTTCCAAATGTAGATATTGATGATATCTACCTTGGAAATGGTGTTAGTGAATTGATTGTCATGTCTATGCAGGGGCTTTTGGACAACGGGGATGAGGTCTTGGTGCCAATGCCAGACTATCCTCTCTGGACAGCAGCTGTCAGCCTAGCTGGGGGAAATGCCGTTCACTATATCTGTGATGAAGCTGCAGAATGGTATCCAGATATTGACGATATCAAGTCAAAAATCACTTCCAATACCAAGGCGATCATCCTTATCAATCCAAATAATCCAACTGGAGCCCTTTATCCTAAGGAACTCTTGTTGGAGATTATTGAGATTGCCCGTCAAAACGATTTGATTATCTTTGCGGATGAAATTTACGACCGCATGGTCATGGATGGACATGTGCATACGCCTGTGGCGAGTCTGGCACCAGATGTCTTCTGTGTCAGCATGAATGGCCTGTCAAAATCCCACCGTATTGCTGGTTTCCGTGTGGGTTGGATGGTCTTGTCTGGACCTAAGACACACGTTAAAGGCTATATCGAAGGGCTCAATATGCTATCCAATATGCGCCTTTGCTCTAACGTTTTGGCCCAACAAGTAGTACAAACTTCCTTGGGTGGTCACCAATCAGTTGATGAATTGCTCCTTCCTGGTGGACGAATTTACGAGCAAAGAAATTTCATTTACAATGCCATTCAAGATATTCCAGGTTTGTCTGCGGTTAAACCTAAAGCTGGACTCTATATCTTCCCTAAAATCGACCGCAATATGTACCGTATCGATGATGATGAACAGTTTGTCCTTGATTTCTTGAAGCAGGAAAAGGTTCTCTTGGTTCATGGTCGAGGCTTTAACTGGCAGGAACCAGACCACTTCCGTATCGTTTATCTTCCGCGTGTTGATGAACTAGCCCAAATCCAAGAAAAGATGACTCGATTCTTAAAACAGTATCGTAGATAGGGCTTACATTCGAAAAAGCTGGAAACATTTGCCTTGAGCTATTGACAAAAGTGAAAGAATCAGATAGAATAGTAAAGTATGTTTAGTAACTGATCACTTTATAGCCGGCTAAACGAATACAAAATCTATGAGGAGGTATTCATCGTGAAACGTACTTATCAACCAAGTAAACTTCGTCGTGCGCGCAAACACGGATTCCGTAACCGTATGTCAACTAAAAACGGTCGTCGCGTATTGGCAGCTCGTCGTCGTAAAGGACGCAAAGTTTTGGCTGCATAATCCAAACGAACCATAACAAAAATCAGTAGGAACTCGAGTCTACTGATTTTTATTTTTGTAAAAAAGTTCAAAAAGGCTTTATATTTTTGCTCAAATAGTGTATAATATTTCACATACTGTAAAAAATGGAGAATAATCATGAAGAAATCAAAAGTTATGCTTTTTGGAGCTATGGCTTTGACAGCAGGTCTAGCTCTAGCGGCATGTGGGTCTTCCCAATCAAGCAATGCAGACAAGACATACTCTTATATCTTTGTCAGTAACCCTGATACCTTGGATTACATTACCTCTACACGAGACTCTACATCTAGTATCACAACCAACTTGATTGATGGGTTGTTGGAAAATGACCAGTATGGCAATCTCATCCCCTCTATGGCTGAGTCATGGACAGTGTCAAAAGATGGCTTGACTTACACTTATAAGATCCGTCAGGGAGCTAAATGGTACACTTCTGAAGGAGAAGAGTATGCGGACGTAACAGCTCATGACTTTGTGACTGGTCTCAAGTATGCGGCTGATAAAAAGGCTGAAAACTTGTACTTGGTACAAGACTCTATCAAGGGACTAGCAGACTATGTTGAAGGGAAATCATCTGATTTTGGAACTGTTGGTGTTAAGGCAGTGGATGATTACACTCTACAATACACTCTCAACCAACCTGAGACTTATTGGAACTCTAAAACAACAGCAAGTATCCTTAGTCCTGTAAATGAAGCCTTCTTGAAGTCTCAGGGAGATGACTTTGGAAGTGTGACACCATCAAGTATCTTGTCAAATGGTCCTTACTTATTTAAATCATTCACATCCAAATCTTTGATTGAACTTGACAAAAACCCTAATTACTGGGATAAGGACAAGGTCAAAATTGAGAAAGTGAAACTCTCTTTCTTTGACGGTTCTGACCAAGACAGCATTGCTAGAGGTTTCTTGGATGGTAACTATACAGATGGTCGTATCTTCCCAACAAGTTCAGTCTTTGCTGAACTCAAGAAGGGAAATGAGGACAAGATTACCTATACACCACAAAACTCAGTTACTTTCTACTATCTTTTCAACGTGAATCGTCAAAGCTACAAGCAAACTATGAAACAGTCTGATAAGGAAAAGACGGATTCACGCGCAGCTATGCAAAATAAAGATTTCCGTCAGGCTATCAACTTTGCCTTTGACCGTCATGCCTATGCAGCGCAGACAAATGGTGAAGATGGAGCAGACCGTATCTTGCGTAATACGATTACACCAAGTAACTTTGTTCAAGTTGGTGATAAGAACTTCGGTGACATTGTCAATGAGAAAATTGTCAACTACGGTAAAGATTGGGCAAATATCAACCTAAACGATGGTAAGCAAGCCTTCTTGAATCCTGAAAAGGCCAAAGAGAAGTTTGCCAAGGCCAAAGAAAGTCTGCAAGCTCAAGGAGTAACCTTCCCAATTCATTTGGATATGCCAGTTGACCAGACTGCCAAATTAGATGTGCAACAGGCTGGCTCTTTCAAACAAACAGTAGAAGAAACTCTTGGTAAGGAGAATGTAGTTATCGATGTTATCCAACTTTCTCCAGATGAAAAAGACCAGGCAACCTACTTTGCAGATACAGCAGAACAAAAAGACTACGATATCGACATCTCAGGATGGGGTGGAGACTACTCAGATCCTAAGACTTACCTAGCTATTCTTGATCCAGAGACAGGTTCTCAGTTGAAAAACATGGGCTTGTCTGAAGGAAAAGACAAGGAAGTCAAGAACAAGATTGGTCTTTCTGACTACAAGAAACTCTTGGATCAGGCTGATGCGGAAATCACAGATACTCAAGCTCGCTATGAAAAATATGCTGAAGCCCAAGCTTGGTTGACAGATAGTGCCCTCTTCCTACCAGTTCAAAGTGGTGGAGCTAACCCAATCTTCCGTAAGACTGTACCGTTTACAGGCCCATTCTCATTCGTTGGTCATAAGGGAAATGCTGACAACTACAAATATGTTGAATTGCAAAAAGAGCCAGTCACTGCTAAACAGTATCAAGAACTCTATGAAAAATGGCTGAAAGAAAAAGCTGAGTCAAATAAAAAAGCTCAGGAAGATTTAGCTAACCATATTCAATAATATTCCTAGTCATGCTTTTCAGTTAATACTCTTCGAAAATCTCTTCAAACCACGTCAGCGTTGCCTTACCGTATATATGGTTACTGACTTCGTCAGTTCTATCTGCAACCTCAAAACAGTGTTTTGAGCTGACTTCGTCAGTTTCATCTACGACCTCAAAGTAGTGCTTTGAGCAGCCTGCGGCTAGCTTCCTAGTTTGCTCTTTGATTTTCATTGAGTATAAGCATAGTGGCTGAATTCAGAAAAAGGCCTTACCAGACGCTTCTTGCTTCTGGTAGGGCCTTTTCTTTATTCTTTTAAGTGATAAGAGTAGCTAGCGACAACGACGTCTTGGTGCCAACGAAGGGCGTATTTGAGTTTAAGACTCATCTGATTGTGCAGGATATTTTGCCAAGGTTTATTAGGGATAAACTGGGGTACCAGGACAGTGACTGTATAGTTCTTTTTCTGGGCATCCTCAGAGATTCGTTTGACATACTTGACAGTAGGGGTGATGATGTCGCGGTAGCTGGTCTTGATGTTCTTCAGAGTAATGGTTGGGAAGTAATCGGCAAATTCTTGGAGAATTTCTTGGTCTTTCTCTGCTGTTTCCTTAGTAGAAATGTGCATGGCTAAGACTTCATCACCGATACTTTGAGCGTAGTTAATGGCTCCGACGCTAACTCGGGTGACATTTCCTACTAGGACGAGGACAAGATTGCCATCGTAGGTACGTTTTTCGATGCCTTCATAGAGACGTAGTTGTTGGGCCACTTTTTGGTAATGACTGTGAATGGCCAAGAAAAGTAGGGTGAGTACGAGAATAATCGGGAAGAAAGGCCAGATATCACTGAGACGGAAAAAGAGCAAGATTAGCACAATCGCGTAGCAAATGATGGCTCCAAGGATATTGGCAAGGGCAGGTTTTAAGAAATTTGTCCCTTTTTCTTTTTTCCAATGGCGAATCATCCCAGTCTGAGATAGGGCGAAGGGAACGAAGACCCCGATAGTATAAAGGGGAATCAAACGTTCGGTATTGCCATTAAAAATGAGAAGAAGAATCATAGCCCCAAATGCCAGAGTTAAAATTCCATTAGAGTAGCCTAGGCGGTCTCCTTTTTCCATAAAGAGATGGGGCATGTATTTGTTTTTAGCCATATTGTAAGCTAGCATAGGGAAGGCCGAAAAGCCGGTATTTGCAGCTACGGCCAAAATTAAGGCTGTGGAGAATTGGAAGGTATAATAGCCAAGGTGGCCTAAGAAGGAATTACCAAGGATACCTTGAGCCATCTGTGAGAGGATGGTTTCTCCGTGTTGCGGCATAATTCCCATCCAGTAGTTTAGGAAGGTAATACCAGCAAACAGAAAACCTAAAATCAGTGACATGATGGTCAAGGTCTGAGCTGCATTCTTTTCTTTCGGAGCCTTGAAAAAGGGAACGGCATTTGAAATAGCTTCAACCCCTGTCAGAGAGGCAGAACCACTGGTAAAGGCTCTTAGAATGAGAACGATAGACAGACTCGGTACAGCATGCCCGATAGGAGAAGTTGCCTGATAGCTGAGAGAACCAGTTACTAGTTGAAAGATTCCATAGAGCAAGAGAAAGACAGTACTGATGATAAAGAGATAGACAGGAATCATCAGTGAACTGGCAGATTCTTTTAAGCCCCGTAAATTCAAGAGCATAAGCAAACAAACTAGAAAAATGGAAATGTGGAGGTTGTAAGGGTGGAGAGCAGGGAGAGCTGCTGTGATAGCATCGGCTCCAGATGACACCGATACCGCCACAGTCAGCATGTAGTCAACCAGCAGACTACCTCCAGCAATTAAGCCAAGTTCGGGAGATAGATTTTCTCGAGTAACCATATAGGCCCCTCCTCCTTGAGGGTAGGCATGGATGATTTGACGGTAGGAGACGGTCAGGCTAGCTAGGAGTAGGAGGACAAAGAGGCCGATAGGAAGACTCCACCATATCGCAAGAGGAGAGAGACTAGCCAAGACGAGGACTACTTGCTCAGGCCCATAGGCAATGGAAGATAGAGCGTCGCTTGACAACATGGCCAAGGCCTGCATTTTTCCCAGCAGACCTCCCTCGCCTTCTGTTAAGGACTTAAGAGGACGACCGATAAAGGTCTGTTTTAATTTTGTAAACATTGTATTTTCCTTTTCTGAAAATTTCAATAAGTGCTATTATACTGCTTTGGGAAAATAGCGTCAAGAGACGACGATGGATTTTAGAATATTTTGTACAGATGAGGAGAGAGGGCAGTTTTTTGGTATAATAGAAGATAGAAAACGAGGTTAGAAGAGATGATTTTTGATACACATACACACTTGAATGTAGAAGAATTTGCAGGTCATGAGGCAGAAGAAATCGCCTTAGCTGCTGAGATGGGTGTGACACAGATGAATATTGTTGGTTTTGATAAACCGACGATTGAGCGTGCCTTGGAGTTGGTAGATGAGTATGACCAGCTCTATGCGACTATTGGTTGGCATCCGACAGAAGCAGGGACTTACACGGAGGAGATTGAAGCCTACTTGCTTGAGAAGCTCAAGCATCCCAAGGTTGTTGCTTTAGGTGAGATTGGTTTGGACTACCATTGGATGACAGCGCCAAAAGAGGTGCAGGAGCAGGTTTTTCGCCGTCAGATTCAGTTATCTAAGGACTTGGATTTACCTTTTGTTGTCCATACTCGTGATGCGCTGGAAGATACCTATGAGATTATCAAAAGTGAGGGCGTTGGTCCTCGTGGTGGGATTATGCACTCATTTTCAGGGACTCTTGAGTGGGCAGAGAAGTTTGTCGCGCTTGGCATGACTATTTCCTTCTCAGGAGTGGTGACTTTTAAGAAGGCCACCGACATCCAAGAGGCGGCTAGAGAACTTCCTTTGGACAAGATTTTGGTGGAGACGGATGCGCCTTACTTGGCTCCTGTTCCTAAACGTGGTCGTGAAAATAAAACAGCCTACACTCGCTATGTAGTGGACTTTATCGCCGACTTACGTGGTATGACGACAGAAGAGCTAGCGGCGATAACAACTGCAAATGCAGAACGAATTTTTGGATTGGACAGCAAGTAATGAAAGAAAAAATTTCCCAAGTTATCGTGGTCGAAGGGCGCGATGATACGGCCAATCTCAAACGCTATTTCGATGTAGAGACCTATGAGACACGAGGTTCTGCCATCAATGAGCAAGATATTGCACGTATTCAGCGCCTACATGAGCTTCATGGAGTCATTGTCTTTACAGACCCAGATTTTAATGGGGAGCGGATTCGTCGCATGATTATGACGGCTATTCCAACAGTTCAGCATGCCTTCCTCAAACGAGATGAAGCTGTTCCCAAGTCCAAGACCAAGGGCCGTTCTCTGGGAATTGAGCATGCCAGCTATGAAGACCTGAAAATGGCTCTAGCTCAGATTACAGAACAATTTGAACATGAGAGTCAGTTTGATATCAGTCGTAGCGACTTGATTCGCCTTGGTTTTCTAGCAGGGGCAGACAGCCGTAAGCGACGAGAATATCTAGGAGAGGCTCTCCGAATTGGCTATTCCAACGGCAAGCAACTCCTCAAACGCCTAGAGTTGTTTGGGGTTACCTTGGCAGAAGTGGAAGAAGCTATGAAATCTTATGAGAACAGCTAAGCAGACCCCAAATGTAAGGGGAATGTGTTACAATAGAAGTAACAGATAATAGAAAAGAGAATAGATGAGAATTGCAGATTATAGCGTGACCAAGGCAGTGCTAGAGCGTCACGGTTTTACCTTTAAAAAGTCCTTCGGGCAAAATTTCTTGATGGATACCAATATTCTTCAAAAAATCGTGGATACGGCTGAGATTGATGACCAGGTTAATGTCATCGAAATCGGGCCAGGGATTGGTGCCTTGACCGAGTTTCTGGCTGAGCGTGCAGCAGAGGTCATGGCCTTTGAAATTGACCATCGTTTGGTACCGATTTTGGCAGATACCTTGCGTGATTTTGACAATGTTACCGTAGTCAACGAGGACATTCTCAAAGTTGATTTGGCGCAACATATCCAGAATTTCAAAAATCCTGACCTGCCAATCAAGGTAGTGGCTAATTTACCTTACTACATCACGACGCCTATTCTCATGCACTTAATCGAGAGTGGGATTCCTTTTAGTGAGTTTGTTGTTATGATGCAGAAAGAAGTGGCAGACCGCATTTCAGCCCAGCCGAATACCAAGGCTTACGGTAGCTTGTCGATTGCGGTGCAGTATTACATGACTGCCAAGGTTGCTTTCATCGTGCCTCGTACGGTCTTTGTGCCAGCGCCAAACGTGGACTCTGCTATTTTGAAAATGGTGCGTCGTCCAGAACCAGCCGTAGCAGTGGAAGACGAGAACTTCTTCTTTAAGGTTTCTAAGGCTAGTTTCACTCATCGACGCAAGACTTTATGGAATAACCTGACAGGTTACTTTGGCAAGACTGAAGAGGTCAAGGACAAGCTGACCAAGGCTTTGGACCAAGCAGGCTTGTCACCAAGTGTACGTGGGGAAGCCCTCAGCTTGGCAGAATTTGCCAGCCTAGCAGATGCACTTAAAGGGCAAGGACTCTAAGATGCAGGGACAAATTATTAAAGCCTTGGCAGGCTTCTACTATGTAGAGAGTGATGGCAAGGTTTATCAAACACGAGCGCGTGGAAATTTTCGTAAAAAAGGCCATACTCCCTACGTTGGGGATTTGGTAGATTTTTCTGCCGAGGAAAATTCAGAAGGCTATATCCTCAAGATTCACGAACGCAAAAACAGCCTAGTCCGTCCGCCAATTGTTAATATTGACCAAGCTGTAGTAATCATGTCAGTCAAGGAACCTGATTTTAACAGCAATTTGCTGGATCGTTTCTTGGTTCTTTTGGAGCACAAGGGTATCCATCCCATCATCTATATTTCTAAAATGGATTTGTTGGAAGATAGAGGGCAACTGGATTTTTATGAACAGACTTATGGTGATATTGGCTATGACTTTGTGACCAGTAAAGAGGAACTCCTGCCTTTGTTAACCGGCAAAGTAACGGTCTTTATGGGGCAGACAGGTGTTGGAAAATCAACTCTTCTCAATAAAATCGCGCCTGACCTTAATCTAGAGACGGGAGAAATCTCAGACAGTCTGGGTCGTGGGCGTCATACCACTAGGGCAGTTAGTTTTTATAACCTCAATGGAGGTAAAATCGCAGACACACCAGGATTTTCATCCTTGGACTATGAAGTATCAACGGCTGAAGACCTCAATCAGGCCTTCCCAGAGATTGCCAATGTCAGCCGAGACTGCAAATTCCGAACTTGTACCCATACCCATGAGCCATCCTGTGCAGTCAAGCCAGCAGTGGAAGAAGGTACTGTTGCCAGCTTCCGTTTTGACAACTACCTGCAATTCCTCAGTGAGATTGAAAATCGCAGAGAAACTTACAAAAAAGTCAGCAAAAAAATTCCAAAATAAGGAGAAACCTATGTCTCAATACAAGATTGCTCCGTCAATTCTGGCAGCAGATTATGCCAACTTTGAACGTGAAATCAAACGCCTAGAAGCAACTGGGGCAGAATATGCCCATATCGATATCATGGATGGTCACTTTGTACCGCAGATCAGCTTTGGTGCAGGTGTGGTTGAAGCTCTTCGTCCACATAGCAAGATGGTCTTTGACTGCCACTTGATGGTGTCAAATCCTGAGCATCATATAGAGGATTTTGCGCGTGCGGGGGCGGATATCATCAGCATCCATGTGGAAGCAACACCTCATATTCATGGTGCCCTCCAAAAGATTCGTTCGCTTGGTGTCAAACCTTCGGTTGTTATCAATCCTGGTACGCCTGTTGAGGCTATCAAGCACGTCCTTCATCTTGTTGATCAAGTCTTGGTCATGACGGTTAACCCTGGCTTTGGTGGACAAGCCTTTCTACCTGAAACTATGGATAAGGTTCGTGAGTTGGTTGCCCTTCGTCAGGAAAAAGGCTTGAACTTTGAAATCGAAGTCGATGGCGGGATTGATGATCAAACTATTGCTCAGGCTAAAGAAGCTGGTGCGACCGTTTTTGTAGCAGGTTCCTATGTCTTTAAGGGAGATGTCAATGAGCGAGTACAAACTCTCAGAAAACAACTGGACTAGGGTTGCCGTTTTTGCAGGCGGAGACCGTGGTCATTATCGGACGGATTTTGATTTCTTTGTCGGTGTGGATCGAGGCTCGCTCTGGGTCTTGGAAGAAAATCTGCCTCTCGCCCTAGCAGTTGGGGATTTTGATTCTGTAACCGAAGAAGAGCGACAGGTGATTCAAAAACGTGCCCAGTATTTTGTCCAAGCACGACCAGAAAAAGATGATACTGATCTGGAATTGGCTCTTTTAACCATCTTTGAGCAAAATCCTCAGGCTCAGGTCACTATTTTCGGGGCTCTTGGTGGTCGTATTGACCATATGTTGGCCAATGTCTTTTTGCCTAGCAATCCAAAGTTGGCACCTTATATGCGTCAGATAGCGATTGAGGATGAGCAAAATTTGATTGCCTATTGTCCCGAAGGGATCAGTCAGCTTGAACCGCGTTCAGACTATGACTATCTAGCCTTTATGCCAGTTCGGGATAGCCAGCTGACCATTCTTGGTGCCAAGTATGAGTTGACAGAGGAAAATTTTTTCTTTAAAAAAGTGTACGCTTCTAACGAATATATAGATAGGGAAGTGTCGGTGACTTGCCCAGATGGTTATGTGGTTGTCTTGCATAGCAAGGATAGGAGGTAGGATGGAAAGTTTACTTGTTCTATTATTAATTGCCAACCTAGTTGGACTCTTTCTCATTTGGCAAAGGCAGGATAAGCAGGAAAAACACCTAAGTAAGTGTTTGGAGGATCAGGCAGATCATCTATCAGACCAGTTGGATTATCGCTTTGAGCAAGCTAGACAAGCTAGCCAGTTGGATCAAAAAGATTTGGAAGTGGCTGTCAGCGATCGCCTGCAAGAAGTGAGAATCGAATTGCACCAAGGTCTGACTCAGGTCCGTCAAGAAATGACAGATAATCTCCTCCAAACTAGAGATAAGACTGACCAACGACTCCAAGCCCTGCAGGAATCAAATGAGCAACGTTTGGAACAAATGCGCCAGACGGTCGAGGAAAAGTTGGAAAAGACCTTACAGACACGCTTGCAGGCTTCCTTTGAGACAGTTTCCAAGCAACTCGAATCTGTCAATCGTGGTCTCGGAGAAATGCAGACAGTTGCCCGCGATGTTGGTGCTCTCAATAAGGTTCTCTCTGGGACCAAGACGCGAGGAATTCTGGGTGAATTGCAACTGGGGCAAATCATCGAAGACATCATGACTCCTGCCCAGTATGAACGAGAATATGCAACGGTTGAAAACTCCAGTGAACGAGTGGAGTACGCTATCAAGTTACCTGGCCAAGGCGACCAGGAATATGTCTACCTGCCAATCGACTCTAAGTTTCCACTGGCAGATTATTACCGCTTAGAAGAAGCCTATGAAGCAGGTGACAAGGACGAGATTGAACGCTGTCGTAAGTCACTCCTAGCAAGTGTCAAGCGCTTTGCCAAGGATATTAGGAACAAGTACATAGCACCACCTCGGACGACCAATTTTGGAGTTTTGTTTGTTCCGACGGAAGGTCTCTACTCGGAAATTGTCCGCAATCCGGTCTTCTTTGATGATTTGAGACGGGAGGAGCAGATTATTGTCGCAGGTCCAAGTACCCTATCAGCTCTGCTTAATTCCCTATCAGTTGGCTTCAAAACTCTCAATATCCAAAAGAGTGCTGACCATATTAGCAAGACCCTTGCTAGTGTCAAGACCGAGTTTGGCAAGTTTGGTGGTATTCTGGTCAAGGCACAAAAACATCTCCAACATGCCTCTGGCAATATTGATGAATTATTAAATCGTCGCACTACAGCTATCGAGCGGACGCTCCGTCACATTGAGTTATCAGAAGGTGAGCCTGCGCTTGATCTACTCCATTTCCAAGAAAATGAGGAAGAATATGAAGATTAGTCACATGAAAAAAGATGAGCTGTTTGAAGGTTTTTACCTAATCAAATCAGCTGACCTGAGGCAAACTCGTGCTGGGAAAAATTACCTGGCCTTTACCTTCCAAGATGATAGTGGCGAGATTGAGGGGAAACTTTGGGATGCCCAACCTCATAACGTTGAGGCCTTTACTGCAGGTAAGGTTGTTCACATGAAAGGGCGCCGAGAAGTTTATAACAACACCCCTCAGGTCAATCAAATCACCCTACGCCTGCCTCAATCCGGCGAACCCAATGATCCAGCTGATTTCAAGGTCAAGTCGCCAGTTGATGTCAAGGAAATCCGTGACTACATGGCGCAAATGATTTTTAAAATTGAAAATCCTGTTTGGCAACGGATTGTCCGAAAGCTCTACACCAAGTATGATAAGGAATTCTACTCTTATCCAGCTGCCAAGACCAACCACCATGCCTTTGAAACGGGTTTGGCTTTCCACACTGCAACCATGGTGCGTTTGGCAGATGCTATTAGCGAAGTTTATCCTCAGCTCAATAAGAGCCTGCTCTATGCGGGGATTATGCTGCATGACTTGGCTAAGGTCATCGAGTTGACGGGACCAGACCAGACCGAGTACACAGTGCGAGGTAATCTTCTTGGACATATCGCTCTGATTGATAGCGAAATTACCAAGACAGTGATGGAACTCGGCATTGATGATACCAAGGAAGAAGTCGTTTTGCTCCGCCACGTCATCCTCAGTCACCATGGCTTACTTGAGTATGGAAGTCCAGTTCGTCCACGCATTATGGAAGCAGAGATTATCCATATGATTGATAATCTGGATGCAAGTATGATGATGATGTCAACTGCTCTTGCTTTGGTGGATAAGGGAGAGATGACCAATAAAATCTTCGCTATGGACAATCGTTCCTTCTATAAACCAGATTTAGATTAATAATTTAAGAAAAATGAGCATTTTTTAGGATAAGAATGTTCGTTTTTTTATGTGAATATGGTATAATAGATAAAATATCAAAATTAAATGAAGTGGGAAATAGAAATGAAATTAAGAAGAAGTGATCGGATGGTTGTCATTTCCAACTATTTGATTAATAATCCTTATAAACTAACTAGTCTCAATACTTTTGCTGAAAAGTATGAATCTGCTAAATCATCCATCTCAGAGGATATCGTGATTATCAAACGCGCCTTTGAGGAAATTGAAATCGGTCATATCCAGACAGTAACTGGTGCTGGTGGTGGTGTCATTTTCACACCATCAATCTCAAACCATGATGCCAAGGAAATGGTTGAGGACTTGCGTGCCAAGTTGTCAGAAAGTGACCGTATCTTGCCAGGTGGTTATATCTATCTGTCTGATTTGCTTAGCACACCAGCCATCTTGAAAAATATTGGTCGTATTATTGCCAAGAGTTTTATGGACCAAAAAATTGATGCGGTTATGACAGTAGCGACTAAGGGTGTTCCACTTGCAAATGCAGTTGCCAATGTCCTCAATGTTCCTTTTGTTATTGTGCGCCGTGACCTGAAAATTACCGAAGGTTCAACTGTCAGCGTCAACTATGTATCAGGTTCAAGTGGTGACCGCATTGAGAAAATGTTCCTTTCAAAACGTAGTCTCAAGGCAGGCAGCCGTGTCTTGATTGTGGATGACTTCTTGAAAGGCGGCGGAACTGTCAACGGGATGATCAGTCTCTTGCGTGAGTTTGATTCAGAATTGGCAGGTGTAGCGGTCTTTGCGGATAATGCTCAAGAAGAACGCGAAAAGCAGTTTGACTACAAGTCACTCTTGAAGGTAACCAATATTGATGTCAAGAACCAAGCCATCGATGTTGAGGTTGGTAATATCTTTGACGAAGATAAATAAGAGATAGAACTAAAGGTTGGAACGATTGTCCCAGCCTTTCTTTGCAAATAGAATAGAAGGAAGCTTATGAAGACACCATTTATCAATAAAGAAGACTTAGAAGCGATTGTTGCCGAGTTCCCGACACCTTTTCACTTGTATGATGAGAAGGGAATTCGTGAAAAGGCAAGAGCCGTCAACCAAGCCTTTTCGTGGAACAAGGGCTTTAAGGAATATTTTGCAGTTAAGGCTACTCCAACTCCAGCTGTTTTGAAAATTCTCCAAGAGGAAGGCTGTGGCGTGGACTGCTCTAGTTATGTGGAGCTTTTGATGAGCCATAAACTGGATTTTCCAGGTTCTGAGATCATGTTCTCTTCAAACAACACGCCAGATAAGGAATATGCCTATGCGCGTGAATTGGGTGCAACCATTAACTTGGATGCATTTGAAGATATTGAACATCTAGAGCGTGCAGCAGGGATTCCAGAAATCATCTCTTGTCGTTACAATCCTGGAGGCGTTTTTGAGCTAGGAACAGACATTATGGACAATCCTGGAGAAGCCAAGTTTGGCATGACCAAGGACCAGCTCTTTGAAGCTTTTGCCATCTTGAAGGAAAAAGGAGCCAAGACTTTTGGGATTCACTCCTTCCTAGCGTCCAATACCGTGACCCATCTCTATTATCCAGAGTTGGCGCGTCAGCTTTTTGAATTGGCTGTTGAAATCAAGGAAAAGTTGGGTATTTCGCTAGACTTTATCAATCTTTCTGGCGGTATTGGTGTTAACTATCGTCCTGAGCAGGAGCCAAATGATATTGCTTTGATTGGTGAGGGGGTTCGTAAGGTTTATGAAGAGGTCCTTACGCCAGCAGGTCTTGGTCAGATCAATATTTTCACCGAATTGGGTCGCTTTATGCTCGCCCCTCACGGTGCTTTGATCACAAGAGTCACTCATAAGAAGGAAACCTACCGTACCTATCTAGGTGTGGATGCATCAGCAGTCAACCTCATGCGTCCAGCTATGTACGGAGCTTACCATCATATTACTAACGTGACCCATCCAGATGGACCAGCTGAAGTCGTAGATGTGGTTGGTTCACTCTGTGAAAACAATGATAAATTTGCAGTGAATCGCGAACTGCCTCATACAGAAATCGGTGATTTGCTGGTCATTCATGATACAGGTGCACACGGTTTTTCAATGGGCTACCAGTACAATGCCAAACTTCGTTCTGCGGAAATCCTCTATACCGAAGAAGGTAAAGCCCGTCAAATCCGCCGTGCAGAGCGCCCTGAGGACTACTTTGCAACCTTGTATGGCTTTGATTTTGAAGAATAAAATGATAAGTAATTGAAAATGAAATTGAAAAACAGATTGCTTTCTAAAAAATAGGCAAAAATCTTGTTTTTCTTTCAAGTCATGATATAATAAAACTATAAAACGTTTTCAAGGAAGGTAACGATATGTCTGAAGAAACAATTGATTATGGACAAGTGACAGGAATGGTGCATTCGACAGAAAGCTTTGGGTCAGTAGATGGGCCTGGTATTCGCTTTATTGTCTTTTTGCAGGGCTGTCACATGCGTTGCCAGTATTGCCACAACCCGGACACTTGGGCTATGGAGTCCAATAAATCACGTGAACGGACGGTAGATGATGTCTTGACAGAGGCCTTGCGCTACCGCGGTTTCTGGGGAAATAAGGGCGGTATTACAGTCAGTGGAGGAGAAGCCCTTTTGCAGATTGATTTCCTGATTGCCCTCTTCACTAAGGCTAAGGAACAAGGAATCCACTGTACCTTGGATACCTGTGCCCTTCCTTTCCGTAATAAACCACGTTACCTTGAGAAGTTTGACAAACTCATGGCTGTCACTGACTTGGTCCTCTTGGATATCAAGGAAATCAACGAAGAACAGCACAAGATTGTCACTAGCCAAACCAATAAAAATATCTTGGCCTGTGCCCAGTATCTATCAGATATTGGAAAACCTGTCTGGATTCGCCACGTGCTAGTTCCAGGTTTGACAGATAGAGACGATGACTTGATTGAACTTGGTAAGTTCGTCAAGACCCTCAAAAATGTTGATAAGTTTGAAATTCTACCTTATCACACCATGGGTGAGTTCAAATGGCGTGAATTGGGAATTCCTTATTCACTCGAAGGGGTTAAACCACCAACAGCAGATCGCGTCAAGAACGCTAAAAAACTCATGGATACCGAAAGTTACCAAGACTATATGAAACGTGTACATGGATAAAAAAGAAGCCTGATGGAAACATCGGGCTTTTAAGTTTACACAAATATATATAATTAAATAAAACAAAATTTTATACTCTTTGAAAATCTCTTCAAACCACGTCAGCGTCGCCTTACCGTAGGTATGGTTACTGACTTCGTCAGTTCTATCCACAACCTCAAAACAGTGTTTTGAGCAGCTTGCGGCTAGCTTCCTAGTTTGCTCTTTGATTTTCATTGAGTATTAAATCTTTTGACTCTCTAAATTCTGAAAAAAATCCGAAAAAGAATGTGTAAGGTATAGTTACTTTTAGAAATATTAAATAGAATAGGAGAACATCATGGAACAAAGTATTACCATTAAAAATTTATGTAAGTCGTATGGCCAAACTCAAATTTTAAAAGATATTTCTTTTGAAGCAAAAGCAGGTAGAGTGACTGCTTTCCTAGGTCCAAATGGAGCTGGTAAAAGTTCAACCTTACGTATTTTATTAGGATTAGACAAAGCAACATCTGGTCTTACCAAAATTGGAGATCAAACTTATAAGGAATTAAAATTTCCTCTAAAGACTGTAGGAGCTTCATTTGACAGTGTAGGTGCTCCTGATGATCGGACTGTTTATCAACATTTGAAAATTGTTGCTGCTAGTAATGGGATATCCAGTCAGCGAATTGAACAAGTCTTGGATATGGTGGATATTAGCCATAAGAAAAAATCTAAAATTGGAAAATTATCATTAGGAGAAGGACAACGCTTGGGAATTGCAACAGCTCTATTAGGAAATCCTCAATATCTGATATTGGATGAACCGACTAATGGGTTGGATCCAAGAGGAATTCGGTGGTTTAGAGAGTTTATAAAAAAACAAGCTCAAGAAGGAAAGACAGTCTTGCTATCATCTCATATATTATCGGAAGTGGAAGCAGTAACAGATGATGTAGTTATCATAAATAAAGGAAAAGTTCTTATAAAAGGCACTTTACAAGAAGTGATGAAAAATCTTTCCTCACTAGAAGAAGTCTTCTTTAATTTAACAGAGGGAGGAAAGTGACATGGCACTTATTTACTCTCTTCATTCTGAAATATTGAAATTATTTTATAAAAGAGCTACTCATATTGTACTATTCTTGATACTCGTATTTCAAACATTTTTAGCAAATATTGGTGCTTCTCAAATTGTTTCAGTTGGTATCCATGCTACACCAGAGACAAATCCAGAATTAGCAGAAGCTATACCTCCTATTGAATTTTTAGGTTTTGATGTCACTTTATTTGGTGTTTTTATTATGATTATCCTAGGCTCAATTTACGGAGCCGAGGAGTATAAATGCTCTGCTATTCGTACAAGCATCCTCTCTATTAAAAATCGAAGTACTTTCCTAGTTTCAAAAACATTAGTTTGGCTTGTATTTTCTTTTTTCATTTCCTTTCTATCAATATTCCTTACGATTAACATGACACATTATGTTTTAGGACAAGATGGCTTACTTCTTTTTTCACTAAATGGGAGAGTTTGGTTCTATATATTTTTAGCCAGTATAGCTTGGACTTTGTTGGGACTGCTGGCCTATATTATGGCTTTGACATTTAAAACAGCCATTGTTCCTCTATTATTTTTGCTTCCTCAAGTCTACAATTTAGGAACATTCTTAGCAAACTATATATCGGTTGCAAAATTTCTTCCAGTTGCATTGGGGCAAGGGTTGATTGCTACATCTCCTCAAATTTTAGAACATAATAGTTTACAAAATATTTTATTGTTACTTTGTTGGAACTTCTCATTCTTGTCTTTAGCAATTTACCGCTTACTTAAGTCAGATATTGGAGGAGGTGAATAAGTTGAAAGAGCAACTTAAAAGTGAGTATCTCAAGTTTATTATGAATCCTTGGCACTGGTTGATTATAGGTGCTCTATTACTGTGTATTCCGGCGATGGTTATTTTTTTAAATAATAAGCCAGACCAGTTGACCCTACAGTTTGTTTTGGAACAGCTACTGCAAAGTCTCTATTTAGGACAGGCAGGTTTCGTTAGTCTAGCGGTTCTATTTATAGGTCAAGAATTTACAGGTTCTAGCCTTCGTACCAGTTTTCTTACATGTCCAAACCGTTTGAAATTTATAATATCTAAACTAGCTATTCTATTATGTATGGAAATTGTATTATTGGTCGCTGTAATATCATTATGTATACTAATCGCCCAAGGATACTACAATATTAATCTTTTGAGTAATATTAAACATGTTCTAACAATCCTATTTCCAGCTTGTATTTCTATTCTAACCTTCGCTCTTTTAAGTGGTATTTTTGTATTTATTTCCCAGTCTTTTATCTTAATTTTGGGAATCAGTTTATCCCTTTTATTGGGGTTGGGACAAATGTTATTACAATTCAGTTCTTTTTTTAGAAATTTACCATTACTGGCTAGTATGAATTGTTTTTATACCTATCCATTGTCTCTTTATTATCCAGTGTGGCAAGGCTTAGGGATACAAATAGTTTGGTTATTAATTGTTTTTCTATTTGCTACATTGATACTTATAGGAAAAAATGTACGCTAAAGACAGGGGATATCCTGTCTTTTTCTCAGTTAGTGCTATAATATATTCAGGAGGGTGAGTTATGGCTTATAAAATTTTGGTTGTAGATGATGATCTTGCTATTCTTCGCCTAATAAAAAAAGTACTAGAATATGAAAAATATGAAGTAGTCATACGAAATAAGATAGAAGAGATTGATCTTTGTGATTTTACAGGCTTTGACTTGATTCTATTAGATATTATGATGCCTGTTAGTGGTTTAGAGATCTGTCAGATGATTCGCGAACAGATAACTGTTCCTATCTGTTTTATAACTGCTAAGGATATGGATGAAGATTTAGTAGCTGGAATTAATGCAGGTGCTGATGATTATATTATGAAGCCCTTTAGTATGCAAGAATTGTTAGCACGTGTTAAAATGCACTTACGTCGTGAAGAACGGATTAAAGGAAATGTTCATCAAATAAAGATTGGGAAGTTTATACTATATACGGATAGTAAGGAACTGTTTGTAAACGATGATAAGATTGCTCTGACAAGGAGGGAATTTGACATAGTGAATCTTTTGGCAAGCAACGCAAGTAAAATATATTCTATTGAGGAAATTTATAATTATCTATATCCACAAAGTTCCGAAGCTCTTTTACGTTCGGTTTCAGAGTACATTTATCAAATTCGTCAAAAGCTGAAACCTTATCAATTAAATCCAATTAAAACCTTGTACGGTGGAGGATATCAATGGGTAGAATCAAAAGTTTTAGACAATTAATTCGAGAAACCTGTTGGAGAATTATTTGGCAATTTAGTCTTGGCTTACTAATGGCCTATCTTATTCCCTTAGCTTCAGTATCTATACAAATAAATGAAGATGGGAAACCTTTAAACAATAGTGGTGTTCTATCAATCTTTTTTAATGTGTCATCATGGATATATATTTGTGTTTTATTGATTATTCTAATAAGTTATCACATTGGAAAATTGTTGAAAAAACTGAGTTATGAAATGACTTTGATTTATGAAAATAGTATATGGTTAGAGCGGGAATGTACAGAAAGATTAACGGTTAAAGAATTTCGTGAGACAGGAAATCGGATTATTGTGATGCAAGATAGAATTCGACAATTAATAGTTAATGAGAAACAGCAGAAGGAAGATTTGATGTTTCAGGTTTCAGCAGCTTCTCATGATTTAAAAACTCCCTTAACCATTATTAGGGGAAATGTGGAATTTTTGCAGACGATAACTGAAAACGACCAATCTCAAGAATGCTTAGCAGATATAGAAAGAGCTAGTCAACAGTTACTAGATTATTTCAATCAATTGATTCACTATTCTAAAACCTATTATGATGATGAGACAGGTTGGACGGAGTATTCCTCTTCAGATTTTATCAATGAATTAGAGAAAGAAGTCTCTTTTTTGATAAAAAATCAGATGAAGTTTTCTTTTGAACAAAATGTGAAAGGAACTGAAAACTATTATATAAATCCATCTCTTCTGATTCGTGCCATACAAAATATTTTAACAAATGCTTTGGAATACGCTGATAAACAGAATCCTAAAATTAAAATTAGAGTAGAGCAAGAGGGGAAGGAATTGAAAATAGGTATATGGAATAATGGTTCGGAATTTCCAGAGGAAGTTTTAACTAATTTTGGAAAGCTCTTTTATCGTATGGATAAAGCTAGATCGGTTAAAGAGCAACATTATGGTATTGGACTAAGTTTTGTATGTAGAGTTGCAAAACTACACAAAGGCCGAGTTGAGCTTAGAAATAGAGACGAGGGAGCAGAAGTTTTAATAACTGTGAATTGTATTAAATCATAGTGATTTACTTGTTAATTTATGATTGAATAGTTTTTATATGTGAGCTTTTAAACTATTTAACTTTTTCGACTAGTATAAGATGTAACGGTAGATAATAAAAACGAATGATGATATCTAGTTGATGAAAACTATTTATCATTCATTCGTTTTTTAATTATTGGATAATTTACGTAGCTTTATCTCGAACGTTGTTTTCCAGCGTTGCGATTTTTGTGTTTTTTCTTGCTTGTGATAGCAGTTGGTTGTTCAGGGGGAACGTCTTTTCGTCCACTTGGTGTAGAGAAAGCACGTGCTTTTGGTGGGTTCTTGGCTAGTTCTTCACGGACTTTTTTGCGAAGTTTTGGACGAACGATATAGTTGACGATAAACTGTTGGAGAATCATCATGAAACCACCGACAACCCAGTAAAGTGTGACACTGGCTGGTGAAATGAGGGAGAAGACAACAATCGTGATTGGGCTCACGTAAGCCATTTTCTTGATTTGTTCTCTTTGCGTTTCGTCTTCTACTCCGTGAAGTGAAAGGAGCGATTGAAGATAGTAAAGGACACCTGCGCAGGCAACCAAAATCATACTTGGAGAACCTAGAGGAATGCCTAGGTAGCTTGCTTGAGCAACCCCTTCAGTATGTTGGGCAGCAAAGTAGATAGCTGAGAAGAAAGGCATTTGAAGGAGGATAGGGAAGCATCCTACACCACCAAACATGCTGATGCCGTGCTCTTTTTGAGCAGCAAAGAGAGCTTGTTGGGCTTCGAGTTTTTCTTCTTGAGTCGTTGCTTCTTTGAGACGCGTTTGGTGTGGCTCAAGGACGTGCTTGAGGGCGTTCATCTTTTCAGAGTGAAGCGTTGCCTTCCATGATTGGTAGATACCAAGTGGCAAGATAATCAAGCGCACGATAATGGTTACGATAATGATAGCCATACCAAAGCCTAGACCTTGATCAGTAGCGAAGTACTTGATAGCTTCAGCCATAGGCGCTCCGAAAGTATTCCAAATAAATCCTGTTGGCTCTCCTGTTGCTTTATCGACGCTAACACAGCCAGTCAAGACAAGCAACATAGCCACTCCCATAGTCGAGAGTGCAAAACGTTTAATAGATTTCACTGTTTTTATTCCTTCTTTAAAAATTATACCTTTCTATTCTACTGTTTTTTTACAAAATATACAATAGTTCTAGAGACTTAATTTGCGATTTTAAAGTCAGGGTAGGGAGGAAAGTTACTTAGTTTGACATCTAAGTAGCTGACTTTTGAAAAAGGTGTGGGTCCTTTGCGGATTTCTTGGATAAATTTTGCCATGGTAGCAGATGAGTCTGCTTGGGCTAATATTTCCACTGTGCCATCGTCGTTATTCCATACTCGACCTGTGATGCCACCAATTTCAAGTGCCAAGCTGTAAACACCCCAACGAAAGCCGACTCCCTGTACCCTACCTTGGGCAATCATTCTAACCTTTTGCATACCAAACCCCTTTGATTGTGTTATAATATTTCTATGACTATTATAACCTCAAAAGCCAATTCTGTGGTAAAAAATGCCAAGAAATTACACCAAAAAAAATACCGCAAGTCTGCTTATTTGATTGAAGGCTGGCACTTGTTTGAAGAAGCTGTTCAAGCTGGAGTGACGATTGAGAAAATCTTTGCCTTAGAAAATTACCGAGATCAGTTAGCCTCGTTTCCGCAAACTGTCTGGGTTTCAGAGGATATTTTGCTAGATTTGGCGGATTCTCAGACTCCACAGGGCATTATTGCCGTGGTTCAAAAAGAAGAAGTAGGGCAAGCTGACTTTAGTCAGGGTAAGTTCTTGTTTTTGGAAGATGTGCAAGATCCTGGTAATGTAGGAACCATTATTCGGACTGCGGATGCAGCAGGTTTTACTGGAGTGATTGTTTCAGATAAGTCGGCAGATATCTACAGTCTCAAGACCCTACGTTCTATGCAAGGCAGTCATTTTCATCTGCCTATTTACCGAATGTCTAGTCAAAGGCTTCTCGAGGGAGCTAAAGAGGCAGGTGTACCTGTGCTGGCAACAACCCTATCTAAAGATTCTGTTGATTACAGAGAACTGCCTTCTATAGAAAATTTTGTACTAGTCATGGGAAATGAGGGTCAAGGAATTAGTCCCCTCATGGTTGAAAGTGCAGACCAGTTGGTCCATATTAGCATGAAGGGTCAGGCCGAGAGTCTCAATGTTGCCGTTGCAGCAGGTATTTTAATTTTCCATTTAAGCTAATTTTAACTTTCTTTGTTATAATCAAGAAAAGATGTTCATAGAAAAGGAGAAAAGATGAATCACACTATTATTCATGACCGCGCAGGTCTCAATCAATTTTACGCTAAGGTTTATGCCTTTGTTGGTCTGGGGATCGGACTATCTGCTTTGGTATCAGGCCTTATGTTGACGGTCTTTCAATCTCAGTTGGTTTACTTTTTGATGCAGGGGCGTCTCTGGTTGACCATTGCTACTTTTGCAGAGTTGGCCTTGGTTTTCGTTGCCAGTAGCATGGCCTTAAAGAATAGTCCAGCGGCTCTTCCAGTATTTTTACTTTACTCAGTATTAAACGGCTTTACACTCAGTTTTGTGGTGGCCTTCTATACTCCAGGTACAGTTTTATCTGCCTTTGTGTCGAGCGCCCTTCTCTTCTTTGTCATGGCGGCAGTTGGCATGTTCACCAAGAAAGACTTGAGCGGGCTTGGTCGAGCGATGATGGCGGCTCTTATCGGTTTGCTGATTGCCATGGTAGTTAATATTTTCTTGGCTAGCGGTTTCTTTGATTATATGATTAGCGTAGCCATGGTCTTGGTCTTCTCTGGTCTGATTGCTTGGGACAACCAAAAAATTCGCTATGCCTATGAGCAATCACAAGGTCGTGTAGCGACAGGTTGGGTTGTGTCAATGGCTCTTAGTATCTATCTTGATTTTATCAATCTTTTCCTAAGTATTTTACGTATCTTTGGTCGCAATGACTAGAAGGTCCCTAACATCAGTGTTCGAAGGAGCACTGATTTTTTTCGTATTTGCTCTTTTCTTTTCTTGGAAATAGGTGTATAATGCTTTTAATTAATTTTTTGAGGAGTAGTTTATGAAGAAAAGTTTTATCCATCAACAAGAAGAGATTTCCTTTGTCAAAAACACTTTTACCCAGTATTTGAAAGATAAGTTAGAAGTTGTCGAAGTTCAAGGTCCTATCTTGAGCAGGGTCGGCGACGGGATGCAGGATAATTTATCAGGTGTGGAGAATGCCGTATCGGTCAAGGTTCTCCAAATCCCTGATGCTACTTATGAAGTTGTGCACTCACTTGCTAAATGGAAACGCCATACTTTGGCCCGTTTTGGTTTCGGTGAGGGTGAAGGTCTCTTCGTCCACATGAAGGCCCTTCGTCCAGACGAAGACTCGCTGGATGCAACCCACTCTGTTTATGTTGACCAGTGGGATTGGGAGAAGGTTATTCCAAATGGACAACGCAACATTGCCTACCTAAAAGAAACCGTTGAGAAGATTTATAAGGCTATTCGCCTTACTGAGTTAGCTGTTGAAGCCCGCTATGACATCGAGTCAATCTTGCCAAAACAAATCACTTTTATCCATACAGAAGAGTTGGTCGAGCGCTACCCAGACTTGACGCCGAAAGAACGTGAAAATGCTATCTGTAAAGAATTTGGAGCTGTTTTCTTGATTGGTATCGGTGGTGAATTACCAGACGGTAAACCGCACGATGGACGTGCACCAGACTATGATGACTGGACAAGTGAGTCTGAAAATGGCTACAAGGGTCTAAATGGTGATATTCTTGTTTGGAATGAGTCTCTGGGGGGAGCCTTTGAGTTGTCTTCTATGGGAATCCGTGTAGATGAAGAAACGCTTCGTCGTCAGGTTGCCATTACAGGTGATGAAGACCGCTTGGAATTGGAATGGCACAAGGCTTTGTTGAATGGTCTATTCCCATTGACAATCGGTGGAGGAATTGGACAATCTCGGATGGCCATGTTCCTACTTCGCAAGAAACACATCGGAGAAGTGCAAACAAGTGTTTGGCCTCAAGAAGTCCGCGATACTTACGAAAATATTTTGTAGAGAATCGAACCGTAAGGTTCGGTTTTCTTTCTCTTTTCGCCCATAATTTGGTATAATAAACGGTATGAAAATCGTATCAGGAATATATGGGGGACGTCCCCTCAAGACACTAGAAGGGAAGACGACAAGACCTACTTCGGATAAGGTTAGGGGAGCCATTTTTAACATGATTGGTCCCTACTTTGAAGGGGGACGAGTCTTGGACCTTTATGCAGGTAGTGGTGGTTTATCTATCGAGGCAGTATCGCGTGGCATGTCCAGCGCTGTTTTGGTGGAGCGAGACCGTAAGGCTCAGGCTATCGTGGCTGAAAATATCCAGATGACCAAGGAAGTTGGAAAATTTCAACTCCTCAAGATGGATGCAGAAAGGGCATTGGAACAGGTATCTGGGGGATTTGACCTCATTTTCTTAGATCCTCCTTATGCTAAGGAACAAATCGTAGCAGATATTGAAAAAATGGCTGAGAAAGAGCTTTTTTCTGAAGATGTCATGGTCGTGTGTGAGACGGATAAGGCCGTTGAACTTCCAGAAGAAATTGCCTGTCTTGGTATCTGGAAGGAAAAGATTTATGGAATTAGTAAGGTGACAGTCTATGTCAGATAAGATTGGCTTATTCACAGGCTCATTTGATCCGATGACAAATGGGCATTTGGATATGATTGAACGAGCTAGCAGACTTTTTGATAAGCTCTATGTGGGTATTTTTTTTAATCCTCACAAACAGGGATTTCTCCCTCTTGAAAATCGTAAACGAGGGCTAGAAACGGCTTTGAAACATTTGGAAAATGTTGAAGTTGTGTCTTCTCATGATGAATTGGTGGTTGATGTTGCAAAAAGACTGGGGGCTACTTGTCTAGTGCGTGGTTTGAGGAATGCATCGGATTTACAATATGAAGCCAGTTTTGATTACTACAACCATCAGCTGTCTCCTGATATAGAGACCATTTATTTACATAGCCGACCTGAACATCTCTATATTAGTTCATCCGGCGTTAGAGAACTTTTGAAGTTTGGTCAGGATATTGCTTGCTATGTTCCCGAGAGTATTTTGGAGGAAATAAGAAATGAAAAAAAAGATTAGATGGCCCTTATATGTCATTGCGGCCTTGATTGTGACTTTCTTGGCATTTGTAGTGCCCTTGCCCTACTATATAGAAGTTCCAGGTGGTTCGGAAGATATTCGCCAAGTCCTTAAAGTAAATGACACAGAAGATAAGGAAGCTGGTGCCTATCAATTCGTTACGGTTGGTGTCCAGCATGCCACTTTAGCCCATATGATTTATGCGTGGTTGACGCCTTTTACAGATATTCGTAGTGCCCAAGAGACTACAGGTGGCTCTTCCGATGTTGAATTTATGCGGATCAATCAATTCTACATGCAAACATCACAAAATATGGCCAAGTATCAAGGTCTAAAAACAGCTGGTAAGGATATTGAACTTAAATACCTTGGGGTTTATGTCTTGAACGTGACAGATAATTCAACCTTTAAAGGGATTCTCAATATCTCTGATACGGTCACAGCAGTCAATGATCAGACATTTGACAGTTCCAAAGATTTGATTGATTACGTCAATTCTCAAAAACTAGGGGACTCCGTCAAGGTCACCTATGAAGAGGATGGACAAACCAAGTCTGCAGAAGGAAAGATTATCACCTTGGAAAATGGCAAAAATGGGATTGGAATTGGCTTGATTGACCGTACAGAAGTAACTAGTGATGTTCCAATTCGTTTTTCAACAGCTGGTATCGGTGGACCAAGTGCTGGTCTCATGTTTAGTCTAGCTATCTATACTCAAATAGCTGATCCGGGTCTTCGTAACGGCCGTATCGTTGCCGGTACAGGAACCATTGATCGCGATGGTAATGTGGGGGACATTGGAGGTATTGATAAGAAAGTTGTAGCTTCGGCTAGAGAAGGTGCTGCTATTTTCTTTGCCCCTGATAACCCTGTTAGCGAAGAAGAACAAAAAGCACATCCTGATGCGAAAAATAACTACCAAACAGCCCTGGAAGCAGCTAAAACAATCAAGACAGATATGAAAATCGTGCCAGTTAAAACCCTACAAGATGCAATTGATTACTTGAAAAACAATCCCTAGTTTTTAAGTGAAGTTTCCAAACTAGCGCACAAACAGAGAAGATGGTATAATAGTCAAATGGTTCAATTATTATTCACTCTAAGCAGTCACATGCTCTTTATTTATGTGAGTTTTTACCTTTTAAAGGATCTTGTTAGATGGGAAAAGGTTTTAAAAGTGACAGCTGAGAATACAAGAAAAGTCCGTTTATTGATAGCTCTTTTCAGTATTGTAATGGGCTACATCATGAGTTCATTCTTTATCAGCCTGTATCAGTTGTGGCAAGAAGTGCTTAGAGGATTATTATAAAATCAAGAGTAAAGGAAATAAGTATGGAAAAAATTGTGGTTCAAGGTGGCGATAATCGTCTGGTAGGAAGTGTTACGATCGAAGGAGCAAAGAATGCAGTCTTGCCCTTGTTGGCAGCGACTATTCTAGCAAGTGAAGGAAAGACCGTCTTGCAGAATGTTCCTATCTTGTCAGATGTGTTCACTATGAATCAGGTGGTTCGTGGTTTGAATGCCAAGGTTGATTTTAATGAAGAAGCCCATCTTGTTGAGGTGGACGCGACTGGCGATATCACTGAGGAAGCTCCTTACAAGTATGTCAGCAAGATGCGCGCATCTATCGTTGTCTTGGGACCAATTCTTGCCCGTGTAGGTCATGCCAAAGTATCCATGCCAGGTGGTTGTACGATTGGTAGCCGCCCTATTGATCTGCATTTGAAAGGTTTAGAAGCCATGGGGGCTAAGATTAGTCAGACAGCTGGTTATATCGAAGCCAAGGCTAATCGCTTACATGGAGCTCATATCTATATGGATTTCCCAAGTGTTGGTGCTACTCAGAACTTGATGATGGCAGCGACTCTGGCTGATGGGGTGACAGTGATTGAAAATGCTGCGCGTGAGCCTGAGATTGTGGACCTAGCCATTCTCCTCAATGAAATGGGAGCTAAGGTTAAGGGGGCTGGTACAGAGACCATTACCATTACAGGTGTTGAGAAACTTCATGGTACGACTCACAATGTAGTCCAAGACCGTATCGAAGCCGGAACCTTTATGGTAGCTGCTGCCATGACTGGTGGTGATGTCTTGATTAAAGACGCTGTCTGGGAGCACAACCGTCCCTTGATTGCCAAGTTATTTGAAATGGGAGTGGAAGTGACAGAGGAGGCTGAAGGAATTCGAGTTCGCTCTCAACTAGAAAATTTAAAAGCTGTTCATGTGAAAACCTTGCCCCACCCAGGATTTCCAACAGATATGCAGGCCCAATTTACAGCCTTGATGACCGTCGCAAAAGGGGAATCAACTATGGTGGAGACAGTTTTCGAAAATCGTTTCCAACATCTAGAAGAAATGCGTCGCATGGGCTTGCACTCTGAGATTATCCGTGATACAGCTCGTATTGTTGGTGGTCAACCTTTGCAGGGGGCAGAAGTTCTTTCAACTGACCTTCGTGCCAGTGCTGCCTTAATTTTGACAGGTTTGGTAGCACAAGGAGAAACTGTGGTCGGTAAATTGGTTCACTTGGATAGAGGTTACTACCGTTTTCATGAGAAGTTGGCACAGCTAGGTGCTAAGATTCAGCGGATTGAGGCAAGCGATGAAGATGAGTAAGAAATCAAGCTATGTAATCAAGCGTTTACTTTTAGTCATTTTGGTACTGTTTTTAGGTGCTCTAGCCTTAGGCATCGGCTTAATGGTAGGTTATGGAATTTTGGGCAAGGGTCAAGATCCATGGGCTATCCTGTCTCCGGCAAAATGGCAGGAATTAATTCATAAATTTACAGGAAATTAGGATGGAGAACCAGTCTTTTTCTAGAGATAAGGAGAAAAATGGATAAAAAAACAAGACAGACACTAATCGGACTGCTAGTGTTATTACTCTTATCTGCGGGAAGCTATTATATCAAGCAGATGCAGTCGACACCTAATAGTCCCAAAACCAAGGTTAGTCAGAAAAAACAAGCGTCTGAAGCTCCTAGTCAAGAATTGGCAGAAAGTGTCTTAACAGACACAGTCAAAAGCCAAGTAAAAGGGAGTCTTGAGTGGAATGGCTCAGGTGCTTTTATCGTCAATGGTAATAAAACAAACCTAGATGCCAAGGTTTCAAGTAAGCCCTACGCTGATAATAAAACAAAGACAGTGGGCAAGGAAACTGTGCCAACGGTAGCTAATGCCCTCTTGTCTAAGGCTACTCGTCAGTACAAGAATCGTGAAGAAACTGGGAATGGTTCAACTTCTTGGACTCCTCCAGGTTGGCATCAGGTCAAGAATCTAAAGGGCTCTTATACCCATGCCGTCGATAGAGGTCACTTGTTAGGCTATGCCTTAATCGGTGGCTTGGATGGTTTTGATGCCTCAACAAGTAATCCTAAAAACATTGCTGTTCAAACAGCCTGGGCAAATCAGGCGCAAGCCGAGGATTCGACTGGTCAAAACTACTATGAAAGCATGGTGCGTAAAGCCTTGGACCAAAACAAGCGCGTCCGTTACCGCGTGACCCTTTATTACGCTTCAAATGAGGACTTAGTTCCTTCAGCTTCACAGATTGAAGCCAAGTCTTCAGACGGAGAATTAGAATTTAATGTTCTAGTTCCCAATGTTCAAAAGGGACTTCAACTGGATTACCGAACTGGAGAAGTGACTGTTACTCAGTAAAATATAAAATAAACTCCTATGTCCCTTGTGGATGTAGGAATTTTTTTTAACTAGTTTCAGCAGGGCTACAATAGACACTGCTACTCAATGAAAATCAAAGTGCAAACTAGGAAGCTAGCCGCAGGTTGCTCAAAACACTATTTTGAGGTTGTAGATGGAACTGACGAAGTCAGCTCAAAACACTGTTTTGAGGTTGCGGATAGAACTGACGAAGTCAGTAACCATACCTACGGTAAGGTGAAGCTGACGTAGTTTGAAGAGATTTTCGAAGAGTATGAGAAAAAAATAATATGTACTGGACTAAATTTTGTGATATAATAAAGGATAAGATACTATTTTAGGAGAAGAACTATGGAAGACCCAAGTAGTCAGAATTTGTTGCTACAATTTGTTTTATTGTTTATCTTGACGGTGTTAAATGCCTTTTTTTCAGCCACAGAAATGGCCATGGTGTCACTAAACCGTGCGCGGGTTGAACAAAAGGCAGAAGAAGGAGATAGACGTTATATCCGTCTACTGAAGGTACTAGAAAATCCTAACCACTTTTTATCAACCATTCAAGTAGGGATTACCCTGATTACGATTTTATCTGGGGCGAGTTTGGCAGAAACTCTGGGACGAGAGATCGCTTCTTGGCTTGGAAATGGCGAAACAGCTTATGCCGTTGCAAGTTTTCTGTCTTTAGCATTTTTGACTTATATTTCCATCGTTTTTGGGGAATTGTATCCTAAGAGAATCGCTCTTAATCTAAAGGATGCCTTGGCGATTCGTACAGCGCCAGTTATCATTGGGCTGGGGAAACTAGTTAGTCCCTTTGTCTGGCTCTTGTCTGCATCTACCAATCTCTTGAGTCGCTTGACTCCTATGACCTTTGACGATGCTGACGAAAAAATGACTCGTGATGAAATTGAGTACATGCTGACAAATAGTGAAGAAACACTAGATGCTGACGAAATTGAGATGTTACAGGGGATTTTTTCACTGGACGAATTAATGGCCAGAGAAGTCATGGTTCCTCGAACGGATGCCTTTATGGTAGATATTCAGGATGATAGTCAAACCATTATCCAAAGTATTTTAAAACAAAATTATTCTCGTATCCCTGTCTATGATGGAGACAAGGATAACGTGATTGGGATCATTCACACCAAGAGTCTTCTTAAGGCAGCCTTTGAAGACGGTTTTGATAATATTGTATGGAAGAGAATTTTGCAAGATCCACTTTTTGTTCCTGAAACCATTTTTGTGGATGACTTGCTAAAAGAATTGCGCAATACCCAAAGACAAATGGCAATTTTGCTAGACGAATACGGTGGGATGGCTGGTTTGGTGACCCTGGAAGACCTCTTAGAGGAAATCGTTGGGGAAATCGATGACGAAACAGATAAGGCTGAAATCGAAGTTCATCAAATCGGCGAAGATACTTATATTGTTCAAGGTACCATGAATCTCAATGATTTCAATGATTACTTTGATGTTGAACTGGAAAGTGATGACGTTGATACCATCGCTGGTTATTATTTGACAGGAGTTGGGACCATTCCAACGACTGAAAAACTCAGTTATGAATTAGTCAGCCAAAACAAGCAGCTTATCCTAACCAATGATAAAGTGAAAAATGGACGTGTTACCAAGGTAAAAGTCCAAATTACCGAAGTTGAAATAGAAGAAGAAACAGAGTAAACTAGAGGCTTTTGTCACCAGGTGTGACGAAGCTTTTTCAGTTGATTTCATACTCTTCGAAAATCAAATTCAAACCGCGTCAACGTCGCCTTGCCGTACGCAAGTACAGCCTGCGGCTAGTTTCCTAGTTTGCTCTTTGATTTTCATTGAGTAT
>NZ_JVLX01000065.1:0-54794 GCF_001070815.1 Streptococcus pseudopneumoniae
AAAGGCTCCATAAGATCCATAGGGGATTTACCCACTACAAATATTATAGAGCCACTTTTTTCTCTTTCCTGAATGTGTTATAATAGTCCATGCTATGGCTGGAGCCTTTTCAGCCTACTTATACTCTTCGAAAATCTCTTCAAACTGCGTCAGCTTCTATCTGCAACCTCAAAACAATGTTTTGAGCAACCTGTGGCCAGCTTTCTAGTTTGCTCTTTGATTTTCATTGAGTATTATTAAGACAATATGAGGAGAAAGATGAAAGAAAAAGGATTTTGGGAGGGGGCGCAGGCGGCCATGCCAACGGCCCTTGGTTATGTCAGTATTGGCTTGGCCTGTGGGATTATTGGTGCGCCCTATGTGACACCTGTTGAGATGGGCTTGATGAGCCTCTTTGTTTATGCTGGGAGCGCCCAGTTTGCCATGTTGGCACTGATTGCGGTTCAAGCACCTGTGGCAGCTATTGCTATGACGGTCTTTTTGATTAATTTGCGTCTCTTTTTGTTGAGTTTGCATGCGTCAACCTATTTCCGTCATACCAGTCTCTGGCAAAATATCGGTATGTCTAGTCTCTTGACGGATGAGACTTATGGCGTTTTGATGGGCGAGTTAGCCCATACAGACAAGGTCAATCCTATGTGGATGCACGGAAACAATCTCAACAGCTATGTGGCTTGGTTTGTGGGAACAGTTGTCGGAACGGCTCTGGGTGGTCTGCTGCCAAATCCAGAAATCTTTGGCTTGGATTTTGCCCTGGTTGGGATGTTCATTGGAATTTTTGCTTCGCAATTCCAGATTATGCAAAGACGGATTCCTGTCCGCAATCTGCTCATTATCCTAGCAGTTGTTGCGGTGTCCTTCTTTTTACTCTTGACAGTGGTGTCTCAGTCACTAGCTGTTCTGTTTGCGACGCTACTTGGTTGTACAATGGGGGTGGTATTAGATGGTCAGTAAGTATCTTTTATTAGCAGTTATTTTCTCTGGCTTGGTGACCTGGATTCCCCGTATGATTCCCTTCATCTTGGTCAAGTATAAGGGTTTGCCTGCGATCGTTGAGCGCTTTTTGAAGTTCTTGCCCGTTTCTATTATCTTTGCCTTGATTCTGTCAAGCGTAGTGACAGGCAAGACTGGGAGTCTTCCTCAAATCAAATGGCTGGATTTCTTAGCAGTCTTTCCAACGGCTTGGGTGGCCTTTCGCTACCGTAATCTAGTCGGAACGGTTCTCTTTGGAGTGGTCTTAATTGCAGTCTTGCGTTTGGTCTTTTAATACTCTTCGAAAATCAAATTCAAACCACGTCAGCGTCGCCTTACCGTACTCAAGTACAGCTTGCGGCTAGCTTTCTAGTTTGCTCTTTGATTTTCATTGAGTATAAATTAGCCATAAAGAAAACCTATCACAGAGATAGATATCATATAATGGCGTAAATGGTCTTTTTCTGTTAAGATTATAAGGTATTCTATTTTGGAGGAAATGACATGAAAAAAATCGTTAAATACTCATCTCTTGCTGCCCTAGGGCTTGTTGCTGCAGGTGTGTTAGCAGCTTGCTCAGGTGGTGCTAAGAAAGAAGGAGAAGCAGCTAGCAAGAAAGAAATTATCGTTGCAACTAATGCTACACCAAAACCATTCAACTATGAAGAAAATGGCGAATTGACTGGTTACGAAATTGAAGTGGTTCGCGCTATCTTTAAAGACTCTGACAAGTATGATGTCAAGTTTGAGAAGACAGAGTGGTCAGGAGTCTTTGCAGGACTTGATGCCGACCGTTACAATATGGCTGTTAGCAACATCAGCTACACTAAAGAACGTGCTGAAAAATACCTTTATGCAGCTCCAACTGCTAAAAACCCTAACGTTCTTGTAGTGAAAAAAGATGACCCTAGCATCAAATCGCTTGATGATATCGGTGGAAAATCAACAGAAGTTGTTCAAGGGACAACATCTGCTAAACAGCTAGAAGACTACAACAAACAACATTCAGATAATCCAACTGTCCTAAAGTATACTAAAGCAGACTTCCAACAAATCATGGGACGCTTGAGCGATGGCCAGTTTGACTACAAGATTTTTGATAAAATCGGTGTTGAAACAGTCATCAAGGACCAAGGTTTGGACAACTTGAAAGTGATCGAACTTCCAAGCGACCAACAACCTTATGTTTACCCACTTCTTGCTAAAGGTCAAGATGAGTTGAAAACATTTGTAGACAAACGTATCCAAGAACTCTACAAAGACGGAACTCTTGAAAAATTGTCTAAACAATTCTTTGGAGACACTTATCTACCAGCAGAAGCTGATATTAAATAATTTTTTGAAATCATCCATTCTGCATAAGGTGGATGATTTCTCAGTTTTTAGGGATATAGTTTTAAACTATATATCTGACTATCTAATAACAATTTGTGAAATCAAATAAATTGTGAGATACTAGTACGGTATTATTTTTAAGGAGAAAGAATCATGAAAATCAAAAAATGGCTTGGTGTAGCAGCTCTTGCTACAGTCGCAGGTTTGGCTCTTGCAGCTTGCGGAAATTCAGAAAAGAAAGCAGACAATGCAACAACTATCAAAATCGCAACTGTTAACCGTAGCGGTTCTGAAGAAAAACGTTGGGACAAAATCCAAGAATTGGTTAAAAAAGACGGTATCACTTTGGAATTTACAGAGTTCACAGACTACTCACAACCAAACAAGGCAACTGCTGATGGTGAAGTAGACTTGAACGCTTTCCAACACTACAACTTCTTGAACAACTGGAACAAAGAAAACGGGAAAGACCTTGTAGCGATTGCAGATACTTATATCTCTCCAATCCGCCTTTACTCAGGTTTGAATGGAAGTGACAACAAGTACACTAAAGTAGAAGACATCCCAGCAAACGGAGAAATCGCTGTACCGAACGATGCTACAAACGAAAGCCGTGCGCTTTACTTGCTTCAATCAGCTGGCTTGATTAAATTGGATGTTTCTGGAACTGCTCTTGCAACAGTTGCTAACATCAAAGAAAATCCAAAGAACTTGAAAATCACTGAATTGGACGCTAGCCAAACAGCTCGTTCATTGTCATCAGTTGACGCTGCCGTTGTAAACAATACCTTCGTTACAGAAGCAAAATTGGACTACAAGAAAGCACTTTTCAAAGAACAAGCTGATGAAAACTCAAAACAATGGTACAACATTATCGTTGCGAAAAAAGATTGGGAAACATCACCTAAGGCTGATGCTATCAAGAAAGTGATCGCAGCTTACCATACAGATGAAGTGAAAAAAGTTATCGAAGAAACATCAGACGGTTTGGATCAACCAGTTTGGTAATAAGAAACAGGGAGGTGGGAGAGAGAATTCCACCTCTTGCTTTTGTATAGAGCATGGATTGTCAGGAAGAGTAGTTCATAGAAAGGTAGAGAGAATATGGTTTTTCCTAGCGAACAAGAACAGATTGAAAAATTTGAAAAGGATCATGTAGCCCAGCATTATTTTGAGGTTTTGCGTACCTTGATTTCTAAGAAATCGGTCTTTGCCCAGCAGGTCGGACTTAAGGAAGTCGCAAACTATCTGGGTGAGATTTTCAAACGTGTTGGGGCTGAAGTGGAGATTGATGAGACTTATACGGCGCCCTTTGTCATGGCGCATTTCAAGAGTTCACGTCCAGATGCCAAGACCTTGATTTTCTATAACCACTATGACACTGTGCCAGCGGATGGGGATCAGGTCTGGACAGAGGATCCCTTTACTCTTTCAGTGCGCAATGGCTTCATGTATGGGCGTGGGGTTGACGATGATAAGGGTCATATCACAGCTCGTTTGAGTGCTTTGAGAAAATACATGCAGCACCATGATGATTTGCCTGTCAATATCAGTTTTATCATGGAGGGAGCGGAGGAATCCGCTTCGACAGACCTAGATAAGTATCTGGAAAAGCACGCTGATAAACTCCGTGGAGCAGATTTGTTAGTTTGGGAACAAGGGACCAAGAATGCCTTGGAGCAGCTAGAAATTTCTGGTGGAAATAAGGGGATTGTGACCTTTGATGCCAAGGTAAAAAGTGCGGATGTCGATATCCACTCTAGTTATGGTGGGGTTGTGGAATCAGCTCCTTGGTATCTCCTCCAAGCCCTACAGTCTCTTCGTGCCGCAGATGGCCGTATCTTGGTTGAAGGTTTGTACGAAGAAGTTCAAGAGCCAAATGAACGTGAATTGGCCTTGGTGGATACTTACGCCCAACGAAATCCAGGGGAAATCAGCCAGATTTATGGTTTGGAATTGCCTCTCTTACAAGAGGATCGCGCAGCCTTTCTAAAACGTTTCTTTTTTGAACCTGCTCTCAATATCGAAGGGATTCAGTCAGGTTACCAAGGACAAGGGGTTAAAACGATTTTGCCAGCAGAAGCCAGTGCTAAGCTAGAGGTTCGTTTGGTTCCTGGTCTAGAACCGCATGATGTTCTGGAAAAAATTCGGAAACAGCTAGACAAAAATGGCTTTGATAAGGTAGAATTATACTATACCTTGGGAGAGATGAGTTATCGCAGCGATATGAGCGCACCAGCCATTCTCAATGTAATCGAGTTGGCCAAGAAATTCTATCCACAGGGCGTTTCAGTCTTGCCGACGACAGCGGGGACAGGGCCTATGCATACGGTCTTTGATGCCCTAGAGGTGCCAATGGTGGCCTTCGGTCTAGGAAATGCCAACAGCCGAGACCACGGTGGAGATGAAAATGTGCGAATCGCCGATTACTACACCCATATTGAATTAGTAGAGGAGCTGATTAGAAGCTATGAGTAGAGATATTATCAAGTTAGATCAGATCGATGTGACTTTTCACCAAAAGAAGAGAACCATCACAGCGGTCAAGGATGTGACCATTCACATTCAAGAAGGGGATATCTACGGAATCGTTGGATATTCTGGAGCAGGGAAATCAACCCTTGTACGGGTGATTAATCTCTTGCAAAAACCATCTGCAGGGAAAATTACCATTGACGACGATGTGATTTTTGATGGCAAGGTGACCTTGACGGCTGAGCAGTTGCGTCGTAAACGTCAAGATATCGGAATGATTTTCCAGCATTTTAACCTCATGAGCCAAAAGACAGCAGAGGAGAATGTAGCCTTCGCCCTCAAACACTCTGGACTTAGCAAGGAAGAAAAGAAGGCTAAAGTAGCCAAGTTGTTGGACTTGGTTGGCTTGGCAGACCGTGCTGAAAACTACCCTTCACAACTATCTGGAGGGCAAAAACAGCGTGTGGCCATTGCGCGTGCTTTGGCAAATGATCCAAAAATCTTGATTTCAGACGAGTCAACTTCTGCCCTTGATCCTAAGACAACCAAGCAGATTTTGGCCTTGTTGCAAGATTTGAACCAAAAATTAGGCTTGACTGTTGTCTTGATTACGCATGAAATGCAGATTGTCAAAGACATTGCCAATCGTGTGGCAGTTATGCAGGATGGGCATTTGATTGAAGAGGGCAGTGTCCTTGAAATCTTCTCAGATCCTAAACAACCTTTGACTCAAGACTTTATCTCAACAGCTACAGGTATTGACGAAGCCATGGTCAAAATCGAGAAGCAAGAAATCGTGGAACACTTGTCTGAAAACAGCCTTTTGGTGCAACTCAAGTATGCAGGTGCTTCAACAGACGAGCCACTTTTGAATGAATTGTACAAGCATTATCAAGTAACGGCTAATATCCTCTATGGAAATATCGAAATTCTCGATGGTACTCCTGTTGGAGAATTAGTTGTGGTCTTGTCAGGTGAAAAAGCAGCGTTGGCAGGTGCCCAAGAAGCCATTCGTCAAGCAGGCGTACAACTAAAAGTATTGAAGGGAGGACAGTAAGATGGAATCATTGATTCAAACCTATTTGCCAAATGTCTATAAAATGGGTTGGGCTGGTCAGGCAGGCTGGGGAACAGCCATCTATCTAACTCTTTATATGACAGTTCTTTCTTTCATCATCGGAGGTTTCTTGGGGCTTGTTGCAGGTCTTTTCCTTGTTTTGACAGCGCCAGGTGGTGTCTTGGAAAATAAGGTCGTTTTCTGGATTTTAGATAAGATTACCTCTATTTTCCGTGCGGTACCATTTATCATTCTCTTGGCAGTCTTGTCACCCTTCTCTCATCTAATCGTAGGAACAAGCATTGGTCCAAATGCGGCTATCGTACCGCTATCTTTTGCAGTCTTTGCCTTCTTTGCCCGTCAAGTACAGGTTGTCTTGGCTGAGCTAGATGGTGGTGTTATTGAGGCGGCTCAAGCTAGCGGAGCGACATTCTGGGATATCGTAGGTGTTTACCTATCAGAAGGTCTTCCAGATTTGATCCGTGTGACGACTGTGACCTTGATTTCTCTTGTTGGAGAAACAGCTATGGCTGGTGCGGTTGGAGCTGGTGGTATCGGTAACGTAGCCATCGCTTATGGATTTAACCGTTACAATCACGATGTAACCATCTTGGCAACCATCATTATCATTTTGATTATCTTTGCGATCCAATTCTTGGGAGACTTCTTGACCAAGAAATTGAGCCATAAATAAAAAAGAGCCGCCTGGCTCTTTTTTAGTAATCAGATTTTCTGTGCCAATTTTTTACTCAAGGTTTGTCCAATTAAGGCACCCACTAGGGCTCCGATGACAATACTTGCTATAAATAGAAGGATGGTTCCAGGGTTTGGCGCGACCATGATACGGTCGATATATTCTTGGGATTTTCCTCTTGCTAGAAGGGTTGCCATATAGGCTTTGGGCGCAATCCACATAAGTAAGATTGGGCCAGTTGAGCTGAAGGCAAAAATAATAAAAGAAAGAAAGTTCTTTGTTTGGTCCTTGTATTTTCCGAGGCTAGCTACTGCATCTGCTAGCAGGCCACAGATAATTCCAGGAAGGAAGGCACCGGCACCGTGTTTAGTTCCCAAGAAAAAGAGAGCAATGACAAGGCCGATAGTGGTAATGGCTCCAAAACGTGGAACTTTTGCGATTAGAATCATATAGACGCCACCGCCGACAAGGGCAGTAAAGGCAGGCGCATAAAACATGTTTCCAGTTTGGTCAAAGAGATTGCCCAAAAGGACACCAATCCCCATGCAGAGGAAGTAAAGAACTGCAAAAAGAAGTGTAGTTAAGATAGTTTTTTTCATGAATTGTCTCCTGATAATTTTTTCACAATTCTCATTTTACCATGGTTTGGTGGGATTGTAAATGGATACTAGAAGTTTTTGAAAACGCTTGAAATATGATATAATAGTTTCATAGTTATTTTTAGGGGGATATCATGGGTAGATTTTTAGACTTTGTCTTTAATCGTTTCTTTTTAGGGATGATTGCGACAGCCTTCTTTTGGCTATTAACATTGGCAGGAGGGATTATCCTTGGTCTAGCGCCGGCTAGTGCCACCTTGATGAGTCTATATGCAGAACATGGTTATAGCTTTCGGGAATACAGTTTGAAGGAGGCGTGGTCTCTTTATAAGCAAAATTTCGTCTCAAGCAACCTGATTTTCTATAGCTTTTTAGGGGTGGATCTAGTTTTGCTCTATGGCTTGTATCTCTTGGTACAATTGCCTCATCAGACTATTATTCATTTGATTGCGACCTTTTTGAATGTCCTAGTAGTTGCCCTGATCTTTTTGGCTTATACAGTATCTTTGAAATTACAAGTTTATTTTGATTTGTCCTATCGAAATAGTCTCAAACTATCCTTGATTGGCATCTTTATGAGCCTAGCGGCTGTGGCCAAGGTTCTCCTTGGGACAGTGCTACTTGTGGCAATTGGTTACTATATGCCTGCCCTACTTTTCTTTGTAGGAATTGGGATGTGGCATTTCTTTATCAGTGATATGTTGGAACCGGTCTATGAAAGTATCCATGAAAAATTGGCGACAAAATAGAATGAAGCAGTTTTGGCTACATACGCTTCTAAGAACCTACAGTTCAGTTATGATGATTATTATTGCGAGTTTTGCAATCTTACTCTCTTACGCTGACTGGGATTCACGGGAAAAGGAAGCTCAAAGAGTAGCCCAACGTGTAACCACTCGAACAGTCGATGAGGTGGAGTATTATTATCGGGAGTCAGCCCAACTGGCGCAAGATTTAGTAGCCAATCAAGACCGGATACAAGGGGTTTATAAGTACTTTAGCTTGTCAACTTCTGAGTATTTTTATTGGCTATTGGAGCATCAAGCAGCTTCGTCAACTTCTATTTCTCTGTATGAAAACATTGATGATCTTTATGTCCAAAATGACTCTATAACGGGTGTTGCAATCGTCTTGCAGGATTTTAAAGAAGTTTATGTTTCAACAAGGGATAAAAGAAGTGGTCATGTCTTGCCTGCTGAGGCCTTTAAACCAGAGGCCAATAGTTTTGGCATTCCAGTTCTGGACCCAGCAACGGATCAATCTATAGGAGTGATTTACATCTCCTTGGATCCAGAAGTCTTATATCATGCCATTGACAATACCCGAGGTCATATCCCGATGGCTGTGACTGTGACATCACCATTTGATACGGAGATTTTTCATATTGGTGAGAGGGTCAATAGGGAACATGAGAACTGGTTTGTCGGTTTTACCTCTCATGGATATCAGGTTCAGGTGGCAGTTCCTAAAAACTTTGTTTTACAAGGAACAGTGGCTAGCTCTGCTTTGATTGTGGGCTTGAGCCTTCTCTTTATTGTCATTCTCTATCTGACTTTGAGGAAGACTTTTGCTAATTATCAAAAGCAGGTAGTGGACCTGGTGGATTCCATCCAAGCTATTGCCAAAGGACAAGAAGGTCTTCGCATTGATACGCTTGAAAAGGATCAGGAATTGCTCCTAATCTCGGAGACGACCAATGATATGTTGGATCGCTTGGAAAAGAATATCCATGATATTTATCAGTTAGAGCTTAGTCAAAAAGATGCCAATATGCGGGCCTTGCAGGCGCAAATCAATCCTCACTTCATGTACAATACTCTGGAGTTCTTGCGTATGTACGCAGTCATGCAGAGTCAAGATGAGTTGGCAGATATCATTTATGAGTTTAGTAGTCTCTTGCGTAACAATATTTCCGACGAAAGAGAGACCCTTCTCAAACAGGAATTAGAATTTTGCCGTAAATACAGTTATCTCTGCATGGTTCGCTATCCCAAGTCCATTGCCTATGGTTTCAAGATAGACCCAGAGCTAGAGAATATGAAAATTCCTAAGTTTACCTTGCAACCGCTGGTAGAAAATTATTTCGCGCATGGTGTTGACCACAGACGGACAGATAATGTGATTAGCATCAAGGCGCTTAAACAGGATGGTTTTGTAGAAATTTTGGTGGTCGATAATGGCCGCGGAATGTCGGTTGAAAAACTGACAAGTATTCGAGAAAAATTAAGTCAGAGACATTTTGAACACCAAGCCAGTTACAGTGATCAAAAGCAATCTATCGGGATTGTCAATGTCCATGAGCGTTTTGTGCTCTATTTTGGGGACCGCTATGCTATTACTATAGAGTCTGCAGAGCAAGCAGGTGTTCAGTATCGTATTACAATTCAAGATGAGTAGAAAGGGAGAAAATGTATAAAGTATTATTAGTAGATGATGAGTACATGGTGACAGAAGGTCTGAAACGTTTGATTCCCTTTGATAAGTGGGATATGGAGGTCGTCGCAACAGCCAGTCATGCCGATGAAGCCCTAGAATATGTTCAGGAAAATCCTGTCGATGTGGTCATTTCCGATGTCAATATGCCCGACAAAACAGGGCTTGATATGATTCGGGAGATGAAAGAAATCTTACCAGATGCAGCCTATATCCTGCTTTCAGGTTATCAGGAGTTTGATTATGTAAAAAGAGCAATGAACCTTAGTGTGGTGGACTATTTGGTTAAGCCTGTTGATAAGGTAGAGTTGGGAAATCTGCTGGAGAAGATTGCAGGTCAGCTCGGCGAGAGAGGGAAGAAAAGTCAGACCCTCAGTCAAGATTTAGACGAGGCTGGGTTTGTTAGTTATCTAGGAGGTAAGGAGAATTGGTGGATAGGTCTATCCAAGGAAAAACAAGGCTCCTTCACCATTCCCTACTATGTATTGGGTCAAGACTGGCAGATTTTTATTTCTGATCAACCCCTAGATGGTTTAGTCGTTACTCCCTTTGAAGCTCCTTATCAAGAACACTTTGAACGCTGGAAGCTGAATGCTGAGAAAGCCCTCTTTTACGGTTCTGTAAATCTAAAACAGTCTCAGAGTCTATTTACCTACTACGAACCGATTTATAGGGTTATCATTCAGGGGAATCTCAATCAAATCGTAGAAGAGTTGAACCTCTTGGAGAAGGTGGTTCTTGAAAATACGCCGCGTGTTCCGATTACCAAACAGCTTTTTATCCAGTTTGTCATGGATGTCTTTCATTTGTTTGAACATCTCAAAGCTGATGATATGACGGACATTGTCAAAACCATTCATGCTATTCAATCATTCGATGAACTGGTTCCTTATATCAAGGAAACTCTGACCCGATTCTTTGGACAATATCGTATGAATGAAAATGTGGTTAGTGTGCTAGAAGTCATTGGGCGTGATTATCAAAAAGAACTTTCCCTCAAGGATATCAGTAAGGATCTCTTTATCAATCCTGTCTATCTGGGACAGTTGATTAAGCGAGAAACCAATTCGACCTTTGCTGAATTGCTCAATAAACAACGTATTAAGGCTGCCCAACAACTTTTGCTTTCAACTAGTGACAGTATCGAAGATATTTGTTATGCTGTTGGTTACAGTAATGTTGGATATTTCTATAAAGTGTTCCGAAAATTGTGCGGAAAATCGCCAAAAGCCTACAGAAAACAGGTAGAAACTATACTATAAAATTTGTATCCCTTTACAAAAAGTGCTATAATATCAATAATAATATCAGGAGGTTCTATCATGAAAAAGAAACCGATTTATCTATGGGTCTTGCTAATCTTGTCTGCTCTTATTTCAGCTATGTCTCTGTTTGGAATGTTGAGTCCTTTACCTAGCAAAGAAGCTCTTCGTGCCGCTCAGAAACAAGTTGCAGGGGTCAGTGCTCAGCAATTAGAAGACCAGCTTAATTACACCTATAGAGTAGCAGAATCAACTCATTCTATTTTTAATATGGTCTTGATTGTGCTATCTGCTATTTTAGTGGTAGTAGCGATTGTCTTCCTTGTTCGTAAGAATTTGCAATATGCAAACTATACTTATGTCGGCTATGTTTTGCTAGCCATTATTGGTTCGATTTATAGCTATGTGACTTTACAAGATGCTGTGCAGTTAGTTCACGATGAGACCATGCGTTTAGGGATAAGTGTTATTTCACAAGCCGTTAGCATTCTCTATATCGTCATCAATGTTCTCTTCCTAGCCCTTGTCTTTTACAAGATGTGGCGTCAGCAAAAAGCCTTGGCTGAAGAAGAGGAAACAGAAGATCTTGCCTAAGTATTGACAAAAAAGAACTATCAAGTTACAATCTTGATAGTTCTTTTCGATTATATAAAATGATGGAGGTACATATGAAGACAATTTCTTTAGTTTATATCAGTCTGAGTGGCAATACCGAGAGTTTTGTGACGCGCTTGAAAGATTATCTCTTGTCCCAGTACGAGGGAATTGAGGTTCAAAAGATTCATATCAAGGATTTGGTCAAAGAAGGCCAAGATTTTTATGAAATGGACCATCCCTATGTCGCTTTTTTGCCGACCTACCTAGAAGGTGGGAATGGCGTTGATAACGGAGATGTAGAGATTTTGACGACACCAGTGGGGGATTTTATCGCCTATGGTGACAATGCTAGTAAGTGTTTTGGCGTAGTTGGTTCAGGAAATCGTAACTTTAATAACCAATACTGCCTGACAGCTAAGCAATACAGCCAACGCTTTGGTTTCCCTGTATTGGCTGACTTTGAAATGCGAGGTATGCTGGGAGATATCAAACATGTCGCAGCGATTATTGCAGATTTGTATGAGTTGGAAAGGGAGAATTAATACTCAATATAAGAGGTGGTTGAAGTTGTTCAACTGCTTTTTGAGTATAAACAGTCTTTGAGAACGTAAAAAAGCATAAGTTCAGGTATTCAAAACCTTGTTCTTATGCCTTTTAGCATAGAAATATTGGCTGAATTATCTCTTGAAATGAAACCTTATCTTCATCTAGAGCTTGTTAGTTATCCTGCTTTTCCGATTGCGAGTGCATAGATAAAGAAGATGGCGAAACCAAAGAGGAAAATCAATCCTGCAATGGCAAGGTGTTTGAGCCAAGAAGGAAGATTTTTGTTTTCACGCGTTACCAAGGCGTAATTCAAAAGAGCAAAGAATGGTGTTGTCAGGAAAGAGCCAATCATGGCAAAGCGGAGCATGGTTGACACCTGACCAGCGAAGAATTTGATAATGACGATACCGATGATAGCAGTGATGGTCATCCAGATGTTCAAAGATTTACTATTGTCCTCTTTTTGACGGATTAGCAGTCGGAGAGATTCCTGATTAACGCGAGAATAGCCATCGATAACAGTGATAACTGTTCCAAAGATACACAGGAAAGCAATAAAGGTAATCAAGTAACGGGACCATTCGCCAAGAACAGAGGCATACATGCCCACGAATTGAGAGATGTATTTGGCTGAAGCAGCTTCGACCGCCTGCCCTGTGGGATATTGAATCAGTGCTCCCAATGCTACAAAGAACACAGCTAGGACAGCTGTTCCAATGTAACCAACGTTAAAGTCAAATAGAGCGTCCTCTGTATTAAAGTTGACGGTCTTTTTCTTTTCAGCAGACCAAAGTGAATTGATGGCTGAAATTTCGATAGGAGCCGGCATCCATCCTAAGAGGGAAACGATGAAGGGTAGAGCTGCCATTTGCCAAGGTGTTTTCTCGACAAAATTAGAACTGTATTCTGGATGTTTTACCGCCGCGATAATAACTGCAAGAACAGTTGCAATGGTCAAAGCAGACATTATCCATTTTGCCATGCCGTCTAAGAGTTTGTAGCCTCCAAAGAGTAACATAGCCCAAATGATTGCAACGAGAATGAGGGACCACTGAGTGATGCTAAGTCCAATCATTGGGAAGGCACTGGCGATGATCGCTGAGCACAGAATAGCAACACCAGCTGTGTTGACCATAGCCGAAAAGACATTGAGAATAAAGAAAATCCAGAGATAAAGTTTTCCTTTTTCGACATAACCTTCAACCAAAGTCTTTCCAGTATCAGCTGTGTATTCAGCACCAAAACGGAAAAATGGATATTTAAAGACATTGGCTAAGATGACCAAGAGAAGTAGAGACCAACCGTAAGAACCGCCAGCTTGAGTTGAGGATACAATATGGGAACCGCCAACAGCTGCAGAAGCCATTAGGATTCCAGGCCCCATTGCTTTTAGTTTACTTGCCCAGGTGGATTGATTTAACGAAATAGCTTGCGACATGATAAATACTCCTTTTTGAATTTTCAGAATAATCTGGATATATAATCTATATTCTACAAAAAACTTTGAGAAAATGCAAGATAATCTTGAAAAAAGATAGAAAATTTACAAAGAAAATCTGAAAATAACTGCTGTGATAGCAAGGTACAGCAGGGTAAAGAAAAACCGAGAAGTTTCTTTCTCGGATTTGCTTATTATGAGGTTCTTACTTTCTATGCTCCAAGAGTTGATTGATGTGGTCAACTTTTCTAGCTTCTCTTTTATAGAGAATAGCCCAAATGATGAGGTAGACAATCGCAAACTCGATAATAAGCTGGAGATAGAAGATCCAGTGGAAGGGGAACCAACCTGCCAGGGTTGCTAGTGGGATAAAGCCTACTAGCATGAGGAAGAAATGAGTCAGAGTGGCACGAAGCATGCTCCAGTCACGGCTGAATAAGCGGTTGCCAAAGTTGAAGAGCATACCGATAGATGCCCAGATAAGTGTGCAGTAGAGCAAGACTAGGGCACCGTGAACCTGATGTTGAATCATCGCTTGGCCGATGAGAGAGTAGGGATTTAGGGGTGCGTAGGTACTTGGTGCATAAATGAGTGAAAAGATGATAGAGAGGATGAGGCCGATGAGGACACCAGCAGCTGCGTCGTGAAAGATTTGTTTTTTCATAGTTCTAATTTCTCCTTGATGGTTTTTAGGTAACGGCGTGAAGAGTAGGTGAAGCTTTCATTCTTCAAGAAAATTTCAACTAGACCGTTGGGAGTGAGCTTGAGGTGAGAGATGGAGTCGATATTGATGATTTCTGATTGAGAAATTTGGATAAAATTGGTTGGCAGAATTTCAAGGACTTGATAGAGCCGTAAATCAATGTTGTAGGTCTGACTTGCTGTTTCTGCTAGAACCTTCCGATTCTCGATATAGAAGCGTTGTATCTTACCAATCTTAACTAGATAGACCTGATCATCGATTTTCCCTTTGATTTTTTCTTTTTGATCCAGATTTTCTGCGAACTCGATGACTTTCTGGACTTTATCTGTCGGCTGAGGTGCTTGGACAATCAGTTTTTCCTCCTTGTAAGTCTCACTAATCTGTAGTTCTACTTTCATAAATTTCTCTCCTTGTTTTTCATACAAAATTGTGATCACTTCTTGTACATCTTTATTAATACTCTTCAAAAATCAAATTCAAACCACGTCAGCGTCGTCTTGCCGTACCAAAGTACTGTCTGCGCCTAGCTTTCTAGTTTGCTCTTTGATTTTTATTGAGTATACCACTATTTTATGCCCCCTTGCAAGGGACTTTGTCTATGTGGAGGGATTTGACTCCTATGTGGTGGAGCTTTTCTGTCCTATCTGAAATATGGTATAATAGCACTAATCAATTTCTAGGAAAATAGATACGGAAAGGGGCTGAAAGATGTCTCATATTATTGAATTGCCAGAGGTGCTGGCAAACCAGATCGCGGCAGGAGAGGTCATTGAGCGGCCTGCTAGTGTGGTAAAAGAGTTGGTAGAAAATGCTATTGACGCGGGCTCTAGTCAGATTATCATTGAGATTGAGGAAGCTGGTCTCAAGAAGATTCAAATCACAGATAATGGTCATGGAATTGCCCACGATGAGGTGGAATTGGCCCTGCGTCGCCATGCGACTAGTAAGATAAAAAATCAAGCAGACCTCTTTCGAATTCGCACGCTTGGTTTTCGTGGTGAAGCCCTACCTTCTATCGCTTCTGTTAGTGTTCTGACCCTTTTGACAGCAGTTGAGGGAGCAAGTCATGGAACCAAGTTAGTCGCGCGTGGGGGAGGAGTTGAAGAAGTCATTCCAGCGACTAGTCCTGTGGGGACCAAGGTTTGTGTGGAGGACCTTTTTTTCAACACGCCTGCCCGTCTCAAGTATATGAAGAGCCAGCAAGCGGAGCTGTCTCATATCATTGATATTGTCAATCGTCTGGGTTTGGCCCATCCTGAGATTTCTTTTAGTTTAATCAGTGATGGCAAGGAAATGACACGAACAGCTGGAACTGGTCAACTGCGTCAAGCCATCGCAGGGATTTACGGTTTGGCGAGTGCCAAGAAGATGATTGAAATTGAGAATTCTGACCTTGATTTCGAAATTTCTGGATTTGTATCCTTGCCTGAGTTAACTAGAGCCAATCGCAATTATATCAGCCTCTTCATCAATGGCCGTTATATCAAGAACTTCCTGCTCAATCGTGCAATTCTTGACGGTTATGGTAGTAAACTTATGGTAGGCCGTTTTCCACTGGCTGTCATTCACATCCATATCGACCCTTATCTGGCTGATGTCAATGTGCATCCAACCAAGCAAGAGGTGCGGATTTCTAAGGAAAAAGAACTGATGGCCTTGGTTTCAGAAGCCATTTCCAAGAGTCTAAAGGAGCAGAGTTTGATTCCAGATGCCTTGGAAAATCTTGCCAAGTCTACCGTTAGGAATCGTCAAAAGGTGGAGCAGACCATTCTCCCACTCAAAGAAAATACGCTCTACTATGAGCAAACAGAGCTGACAAGACCTAGCCAAGCTGAGGTGGCTGATTATCAGGTAGAATTGACTGATGCGGGACAAGACTTGACTTTGTTTGCCAAGGAAACCTTGGACCAGCTGACCAAGCCAGCAAAACTGCATTTTGCAGAGAGAAAACCTGCTAACTACGATCAGCTAGATCACCCAGAGTTAGACCTAGCTAGTCTTGATAAGGCATATGACAAGCTGGAGCGAGAAGAATCTTCAAGCTTCCCAGAGTTGGAATTTTTCGGGCAAATGCATGGAACCTATCTCTTTGCCCAAGGGCGAGATGGACTCTACATCATAGACCAACACGCAGCTCAGGAACGGGTTAAGTACGAGGAGTACCGTGAAAGCATTGGCAATGTTGACCAGAGCCAACAGCAACTCCTAGTGCCCTATATCTTTGAATTTCCAGCAGATGATGCTCTGCGTCTCAAGGAAAGAATGGCACTTTTGGAGGAAGTGGGCGTCTTTCTAGCAGAGTACGGGGAAAATCAATTTATCCTACGTGAACATCCTATTTGGATGGCAGAAGAAGAGATTGAATCAGGCATCTATGAGATGTGCGACATGCTCCTTTTGACCAAGGAAGTTTCTATCAAGAAATACCGAGCAGAGCTGGCTATTATGATGTCCTGCAAGCGGTCTATCAAGGCCAACCATCGTATCGATGATCATTCAGCTAGACAGCTCCTTTATCAGCTCTCTCGATGTGATAATCCCTACAACTGTCCCCACGGACGTCCTGTTTTGGTGCATTTTACCAAGTCGGATATGGAAAAGATGTTCCGACGTATTCAGGAAAATCACACCAGTCTCCGTGAGTTGGGGAAATATTAAACTAAAAGGAAAACTATGTACGAATATTTAAAAGGAATCATTACTAAAATCACTGCTAAATACATTGTTCTTGAAGTCAATGGTATCGGCTATATCCTGCATGTGGCTAATCCTTATGCCTACTCAGGACAAGTCAAACAAGAAGCTCAAATTTATGTGCATCAGGTCGTGCGTGAGGATGCCCATCTACTTTATGGATTTCGCTCAGAAGACGAGAAAAAGCTCTTTCTCAGTCTGATTTCGGTTTCTGGGATTGGTCCTGTGTCAGCTCTTGCTATTATTGCTGCTGATGACAATGCTGGCCTGGTTCAAGCCATCGAAACCAAGAACATTACCTACTTGACCAAGTTCCCTAAAATTGGTAAGAAAACAGCCCAGCAGATGGTGCTGGACTTGGAAGGTAAGGTAGTAGTTGCAGGAGATGACCTTCCTGCTAAGGTGGTAGTTCAAGCAAGTGCTGAAAACCAAGAATTGGAAGAAGCTATGGAAGCCATGCTGGCACTGGGCTACAAGGCAACCGAACTCAAGAAAATCAAGAAATTCTTTGAAGGAACGACAGATACAGCTGAGAACTATATCAAGTCTGCCCTTAAAATGTTGGTCAAATAGGAGCAGAGCATGACAAAACGTTGTTCGTGGGTCAAGATGACCAATCCGCTCTACATTGCCTATCATGATGAGGAGTGGGGCCACCCCCTCCATGATGATCAAGCATTGTTTGAGTTGTTGTGTATGGAAACCTATCAGGCAGGCCTGTCTTGGGAAACGGTACTAAACAAACGCCAAGCTTTCCGAGAAGCATTTCATGGCTATCAAATTCAAGCAGTCGCAGATATGACCGACACCGAATTGGAAGCCTTGCTGGATAATCCAGCTATCATTCGAAATAGAGCCAAAATTTTTGCTACACGCTCTAATGCCCAAGCATTTTTACAAGTCCAGGAAATCTACGGCTCTTTTGATACTTATCTCTGGTCTTTTGTTGAGGGGAAAACTATCGTTAACGATGTTCCCGATTACCGCCAAGCCCCAGCTAAAACAACTTTGTCTGAGAAATTAGCCAAAGATCTCAAAAAACGAGGTTTCAAGTTCACAGGCCCAGTCGCCGTCTTGTCTTTTCTACAGGCAGCAGGGCTAGTTGATGACCACGAGAATGATTGTGAGTGGAAAGGCGGTTATTAGTGAGTACAGGTAACTAGAATATCTGAGAATATAGAAAAAAGCTGAGAAATTTATCTCAGCTTTTTATACATACTAGTATATTTGTTAGAGTGAAGTCAGAAAAGTGATTCCACCTAAAATAACACCGGCTGAATTTGGAATGATTAGTATCCAATCCTTCTTAGGTTCCTTTGTCCATCCATAAATAACCCAGATTAAGCAAGATATAGCAGCTGATAAAGGTTGAAATGGTTGAGCTTTATTTCCCTGTAAATTAGCGATAATTTGAGGTATGTAGGCAATAAATACTATAATTCCAATAAAGGCACCAATAGAACCTACGATTCGATTAATTTTTTGTTTTGTCATATACACCTCCTTCAAAAGGATATCATAGAAATTAGCGAAATGCAATAAATTCAGATACAAATTGTAACGAAAACGAATACAAAAGCACAAAAATAGAGAAACTATTTATTTTTTGTTATAGTCAAAGCGAATGACTTGCTCCTTTGCATCTACATGGGCATGGACTCCGAAGGGTACAATTGCTCTCGGAGTTGCGTGGCCGACATTTAGATTATAGACAATCGGGATATTGCTGTCAATAATATCCAATAGTGCCTCTTTATAGTCGTCATAGAAAGATTCATCAATAGGTTTTCCGACCAGGAGTCCACTGATGGCCTCGAATATGCCAGTGTCCTTTACAGTCCGCAACATCTTTTTGAAGTCTTCCGGCTCAGGCTTTTCTTCGCTTGTTTCTAGCAAGAGGAGTTTTCCTTCCCAGTCTGACAAGTCAGGGAAAAGTTTGTATTTTTGGCAGAGCTCCGTGCTATCTGCGTATCGAGAGTTGTCAAAGATATCGTAGAGGGATTCGAGGCAACCACCGAGGATTTTTCCCTCGAACTGGGCATTTCCTTGCAACAACTCAAAACCGGTATTTGCATGACTGACACGGGGTGTCCCCAGAGCCTTGGGACTGAAGTCAGTCCTTTCATCATACCAAACGTCACTAGGGCGGATTTCTGAGATTCTTCCCGTCTCAATCAATTCTTTAAAGTAGTGAAGGCTATAGGCTAGCATTTCCTTGTCCAATTCACAAATGTCTGCTAAAAAGGATTGCCCATAAAAAGTCTTGATTCCTAGTTTATGCAACATGAGATGGTTCATGGTTGTATCCGAGAAGCCAAGAAAAATTTTTTGTTTGATAACCTTTTGGAGTTGGTCATTTTCAAAAAGATAAGGTAGTAAGCGATAGGTATCGTCTCCACCGATGGCACATAGGATCATATCGATACTATCATCAGAAAAGGCATGAATCAAATCCTCTGCACGAGCTTCAGGATGGTTCTTGATAAAGTCTAATCCATTTAGCGAATGGGGCAAAAAGATAGGATTGAGTCCCAGGTCCTTGAGACGTTGGACACCCAAGTCCACTTCGTGTTTGACAAAGTCCTCTCCGATAATGCCACTAGATAAACTAACAATACCAATAGTAGAAATCATATTTTATCCCCCTAGAAATAGATTGAGCCTATTTTATCACAAAAAGATTAGATAGAGCTATGTGGGATGTCAGAAGAATACTTTAAAATCAAAAAAGTAAGTGAAAAAGCAACCGCGCCTGCAGTTGCTTTTATGATTCTTCTTAATAACGTGTTGGTCCTGCACTTGCGCTGCGGATATTCAAGCGTTTCTTGAGATAGAAGCGAAGGGCTAGGAGGGCTGCTCCGATGATAGCCAATGGCAATGGAGCCAGTACTGGGTTAAGGCTAGCTGGTAGGAAGCTTGTTGCAAAGAAGACAAGCAACCAAAGGAACATAGAAGCTAGGATAACCAGTACAGATTTCCAGAAAGGTGGACGTTGACTGCGGTCCATATCTGGTCCATAGTATTGGTAAACAAAGTAGTACATCAAGTAGAAGGCAAATCCACCAACCAGTCCAACTAATAGGAGAGTGACAAATCCATAGCCGAAAGCTTGATCTGCCGCAAAGAAAGTTGTGAGGGCGCTGACGAGGGCAAAGAGGCTAGTGATGAAAAGGGCTGAGTCCATAATCATGAGTTTTGGATCATCATTTTCTTTTGGATGCTCTTTTTCATATTGTTCCTTGACAGTGAAACTATGAGCCCAGTGGGTCGGTGCGCCATAGAGGGAACGAGCAGTCGTACCCTTGGCTTGCTCCTCAAGGATTTGGGGAATAACTTCCTCAAAGATAGCCTTGATTTCAGCGTCTGTTTTTCCATCTTTGATGAATTGTTGGGTAGCGATGTGGATAAACTCTTGGTTTTTCTTTGTTAATTTTTGTAGATCAATCTGAGACATAGGAACTCCTCTTAGAACCATTTTTTATGGATGAGATAGAGAGTGAGCGAGACACTCATAGCAAAAGCGATAAAGACGATTAACCAGAAGGCATTCGGCTCGCCGTTTAGGGGGATTTCATTATCCTTAAAGTTCATCCCGTAGGCAGAAAAGACCATGGTTGGGATGGACATGACGATGGTCACAAGGGCCAAGGTTTTCATAATGTTGTTCTGGTTGTTAGAAATGATAGAGGCGAAGGTCTCTGTCATAGAATGCAAGACGTTTCCATAAATGTCTGCCATCTCGATGGCCTGTTGGGTTTCAATCAGGGTGTCTTCAAGCAGGTCTTCGTCCTCAAGGTATTTCTTGATATTGCTGGTTGAGCTGGTTAATTTCTTAATCACGCGCTCATTTGTTTTGAGGGAGGCCTTGAAATAGACGATGGTTTTTTCCAATTCCATGAGCTCAATCAATTCTTCATTACGAGTTGATTGATGCAGTTGACTTTCAATCTGTTCACTCTTACGGTCAATCGAACGAAGGGCTGTTAGGTAAAGTTCTGCATTGCGATAGAGAATCTGGAAGATAAAACGTGAGCGCATGAAGGTATAGAAATTACGCAAGCGACGGTTGATAAAGACATCGAGGACCGGTAATGGTTCCAAACAAGTAGTGATAATGGTTTCCTCAGTGATGATAATACCAAGCGGGATGGTGACGTAGTAGGTGCGGTTATTTCTTTCTTCTGTGACCGGCACGTCCACGATGATCAAAGTATACTCATCTTCGATGGTAATACGAGACATTTCTTCCGCATCGAGTGGTGCACGAAGGTCGGCAATATCGATATCGAAGGCGTTGGCGATTTCGAGTGATTCATTTTGAGTCGGATTAACGAGATTGATCCAAGTACCCGGTTCAAGCGTATCGATCTCTTTAAATTCAGTTGTTGTAGAGAGAAAAACTTGTTTCATATCCCTTATCCTTTCTCATTTTTCAGATTTTTTCACACCGTACTATTATACTACAAATTCAGCCTTTTGGGTAATAGAATCTCACTTTTTTTGGTATAATGGTAAGCAATAATGGACTAGAAAGAACAAAGATGCAAGATAAAATTGTCATTCATGGGGCGCGTGCCCATAATTTAAAAAATATTGATGTGGAGATTCCGCGAGACAAGTTGGTTGTCGTGACAGGTTTGTCAGGTTCAGGGAAATCCAGTCTGGCCTTCGATACCCTCTATGCTGAGGGACAACGCCGCTATGTGGAGAGTTTGTCAGCCTATGCTCGTCAGTTTTTGGGAAATATGGAGAAGCCTGATGTAGATGCCATTGATGGCCTCAGCCCAGCTATTTCCATCGACCAGAAAACGACTAGCAAAAACCCTCGCTCGACGGTGGGAACAACGACTGAAATCAATGACTATTTGCGTCTCCTTTATGCGCGTGTGGGGACGCCTTACTGTATCAACGGGCATGGAGCTATCAAGGCCTCTTCGGTGGAGCAAATCGTGGATAAGGTTTTGGAGTTACCTGAACGCCAGCGCTTGCAGATTTTGGCCCCTGTCATCCGCAAGAAAAAAGGCCAACATAAGAGTGTTATTGAGAAGGTTCAGAAAGACGGTTATGTTCGTGTCCGTGTGGATGGGGAAGTCTATGATGTGACCGAAGTGCCAGAGTTATCTAAGAGCAAGCAACACAATATCGATGTCGTGGTTGACCGTATTGTTATTAAGGAGGGTATCCGTAGTCGTCTCTTTGATTCCATTGAGGCTGCCCTTCGTATCGCAGAAGGATATGTCATTATCGACACCATGGACGACTCTGAGTTGCTCTTCTCTGAGCATTATGCCTGCCCAGTTTGTGGCTTTACTGTTCCAGAGTTAGAGCCACGTCTCTTCTCATTCAATGCTCCTTTTGGCTCTTGTAGTGAGTGTGACGGTTTGGGAATCAAGCTGGAGGTGGATACTGATTTGGTAGTACCAGATGCCAGCAAAACCTTACGTGAGGGAGCGCTAGCACCTTGGAATCCTATCTCATCTAACTACTATCCAAATATGCTAGAGCAGGCCATGACGGCCTTTGGAGTGGATATGGATAAGCCTTTTGAGGACTTGTCAGAAGAGGATAAGAACTTGATTCTCTATGGGTCTGATGGCAAGGAATTCCATTTCCACTATGAGAATGAATTTGGTGGCGTGCGCGATATTGACATTCCTTTTGAGGGAGTTGTCAATAATATCAAACGTCGCTATCACGAGACAAACAGCGATTACACGCGCACCCAGATGCGTCTCTACATGAATGAGCTGACCTGCGGAACCTGTCATGGCTATCGTCTCAATGACCATGCCTTGTCTGTCCGTGTGGGTAGCGAGCAAGGGCCACATATCGGAGAAATCTCAGACCTGTCTATCGCAGACCACTTGGACTTGGTGAACCAGTTGACCTTGTCTGAAAATGAATCCATCATTGCTCGCCCCATTCTAAAGGAAATAAAGGACCGCTTGACCTTCCTTAATAACGTGGGTCTAAACTATCTGACGCTGTCGCGTTCGGCAGGTACCCTTTCAGGTGGGGAAAGTCAGCGTATTCGCTTGGCAACCCAGATTGGTTCCAACCTATCAGGCGTCCTCTATATCCTAGATGAGCCGTCAATCGGTCTTCATCAGAGGGACAATGATCGTCTGATTGCCAGTCTCAAAAAGATGCGTGACTTGGGCAATACTCTCATCGTGGTGGAACATGATGAAGATACCATGCGTGAGGCGGATTATCTGATTGACGTTGGTCCTGGTGCTGGTGTTTTTGGTGGGGAGATTGTTGCGGCAGGTACGCCTAAGCAGGTAGCTCGTAACAGTAAGTCTATCACAGGCCAGTACTTATCAGGCAAACGTGCTATTCCAGTGCCAACAGAGCGCCGTGCCGGAAATGGTCGTTTTATCGAAGTGATAGGAGCGCGTGAGAACAACCTGCAAAATATCACTGCTCGCTTCCCACTAGGAAAATTCATTGCGGTGACAGGGGTATCAGGTTCAGGGAAATCGACCCTAATCAATAGCATTCTCAAAAAAGCTATTGCCCAGAAGCTCAACCGTAATTCAGACAAACCTGGTAAATTTAAGACTATTACAGGGATTGAGCATGTCGACCGCTTGATTGATATTGACCAGAGCCCTATCGGACGGACGCCGAGGTCCAACCCAGCTACCTATACAGGTGTCTTTGACGATATACGTGACCTTTTTGCTCAAACAAACGAAGCCAAGATTCGTGGTTACAAGAAGGGGCGCTTCAGTTTTAACGTCAAGGGTGGTCGTTGCGAAGCCTGCTCAGGTGACGGGATCATCAAGATTGAGATGCACTTCTTGCCAGATGTTTATGTGGCTTGTGAAGTCTGCCACGGAACCCGCTACAATAGTGAAACCCTAGAAGTTCATTACAAGGAAAAAAATATCTCGCAGGTCTTGGATATGACCGTCAACGATGCAGTGGAATTCTTCCAACATATTCCAAAGATTCAACGTAAACTTCAGACCATCAAGGATGTGGGACTGGGCTATGTGACGCTAGGGCAACCAGCTACCACTCTTTCTGGGGGAGAAGCCCAGCGTATGAAGCTGGCTAGCGAACTCCACAAACGCTCGACAGGCAAGTCATTCTATATTCTGGATGAACCGACGACAGGACTCCATACAGAGGATATCGCTCGCTTGCTCAAGGTTTTAGCTCGCTTTGTTGACGATGGCAATACAGTCCTTGTTATCGAGCACAATTTAGACGTTATCAAGACAGCAGACCATATTATTGACTTGGGACCTGAGGGCGGTGTCGGTGGTGGAACCATCATCGCAACAGGAACTCCAGAAGAAGTAGCGGCCAATGAAGCCAGCTACACAGGACAGTATTTGAAAGGAAAGTTACATCATGAATAAACGTGTACAAGCATTTCTAGCTAAAATGCAAGAAAAAGAACTAGATGGCATCATCATCAATAACCTTAAAAACGTCTATTACCTTACTGGTTTTTGGGGCTCAAACGGAACAGTCTTTATCAGCCGTGACCGTCAGGTCTTGGTGACAGACTCTCGCTATATCATTGCAGCTAAGCAAGAAACCAGTGGCTTTGAGATTGTGGCAGACCGTGATGAATTGGCTGTCATTGCAGGAATTGTCAAGGACATGGGCTTGTCTCGTATCGGTTTTGAAGATGAGATTTCAGTGTCTTATTATCACCGTATGCAGGCAACCTTTGAAGGAATTGACTTGCTTCCACAAACTCAGTTTGTCGAAGGTCTTCGAATGATTAAGGACGAGGCAGAGATTGCAGCTATTCGCAAGGCTTGTTCTATCTCAGACCAAGCTTTCCGCGATGCGCTTGACTTTATCAAACCAGGAAAGACTGAGATTGAGATTGCCAACTTCCTTGACTTCCGTATGCGTGAGTTGGGAGCATCTGGCTTGTCTTTTGATACGATTCTAGCTAGTGGTATCAACTCTTCCAAACCTCATGCTCATCCTATGCACAAACCAGTGGAGCTGGGAGAAGCCATTACTATGGACTTCGGTTGCCTTTATGACCACTATGTCAGTGATATGACACGGACTATCTATCTGGGGCATGTCAGCGACGAGCAGGCGGAGATTTACAATACGGTTTTGAAAGCCAACCAAGCCTTGATTGACCAGGCTAAGGCAGGATTAGGTTTCCGAGACTTTGACAAAATCCCTCGTGATATTATTATCGAGGCGGGCTATGGCGACTACTTTACCCACGGTATTGGACACGGTATTGGGCTGGATATTCATGAGGAACCTTACTTTAGCCAAACTTCTACAGAAATTATTAAGGCAGGTATGGCCTTAACCGATGAACCAGGTATCTATATAGAAGGCAAATACGGTGTTCGTATCGAGGATGATATCTTGATTACAGAGACCGGTTGTGAATTGTTGACCCTAGCTCCAAAAGAGTTGATAGTTATCTAAGAGTTAAACAACTCAAATGATTGACTTTTAAATTTTAAAGGTTTATACTGAAAAACGAAAACGGTAGGTGAGGCTACCATAGGGATACGGATGACTACCGCAAAGCAGTGGAGACACTACTCGTTGGTCAACAGTCCTGGTCGCGAAGGCCAAGACTAAGCTCATTACATTGCCCTATGGAGTTAAAGCTTGAACGAAAAACAGATAATTAGTTTTTTAATCCTGCCATTTTATGGTGGGATTTTCTACTGTTTAAATCAAAGAAAGGAGATAGACGATGCAAATTGACGATCATCCGGAACCGCACATACACAGCCAATCGCTGATTTGTGTCGTTCTGCCCTTATAAAGTGATTGGTCTCTGTGTATGAAACACATCATTCATACAGATAGGAGAAACCAATGAAAACTACAAAAGAAAGATTAGCAACAGCTATTCATACATCTTTAAACGAAACTCTATCTTTTTATAAGACAAGTCTAACAGGCTTGACTGGGGAGCAGCAGGTGGAGAAAAATCGTGACCTATATGGTGAAAATACCATCACAAAGGGTCAAGAAGACAGTATCCTCAAAAAAATTTACGAATCCATTATCAATCCTTTTACGATCATCTTACTGGTCATCGCCGTGATTTCCTTGGTGACCAATGTCTGGTTGGCAAAACCAGGTCAAGAGGATCCGACGACTTCTATTATCATCGTTGTCCTCGTCCTCATTTCTGGTGGCATACGCTTTGTCCAAGAACTCCGTAGTGATAAGGCTGCGACCAATCTATCAAAAATGATTGTCAACACAGCGACTGTCATTCGTCAAGGAGAAATCCAAGAAGTACCTATCGATGATTTGGTAGTGGGTGACGTGGTTAAATTAAGCGCTGGAGACATGATTCCAGCAGATCTTCTTTTATTTGAGTCGCGCGATTTCTTTGTACAACAGTCGGGCTTGACAGGTGAAAGTGAATCGGTTGAAAAATTGGCCTTGACCAAGGCAACAGTTCAACAATCTGATAGTCTGCTAGAAGCAGAAGCGCTCGCCTTTATGGGAACCAATGTCTTGTCTGGTAGTGCCAAGGCCGTGGTTTTAGCAGTTGGTGATGATACCATGATGGGAGCCATTGAGCAGACTTTGAACACCTATGACGAGCCTACTTCGTTTGAGCGGGAGATGAATAGTATTTCATGGCTCTTGATTCGTTTGATGTTGGTCATGGTGCCCATCGTTTTCTTGTCCAATGGTTTAACAGATGGAGATTGGTTAGAAGCTGGCGTATTTGCTTTGAGTGTTGGTGTTGGATTGACACCTGAGATGCTTCCTATGATTATCACGGCCAGTCTAGCAAAAGGCTCCATCATTATGGCCAAGGAAAAAGTGGTTATCAAGAAACTCAATGCCATACAGGACTTAGGGGCGATTGATATTTTGTGTACAGATAAGACAGGAACTCTAACCCAAGACGAAATTGTCCTTGAATATCCCTTGGACATCCACGGACGCTTGGATTTGACCGTCTTGAGACGAGCTTATCTCAATTCTTATTTTCAAACAGGCTTGAAAAATTTGATGGACAGAGCCATCATCAAACGGACTGAAAAGGAAGCCAAAGAACACGCCCTCTTGCAAAATCTGGCTCAAACTTTTCAAAAAATAGATGAGCTTCCCTTTGATTTTGAACGTAGACGGATGAGTGTTATCGTTAAGGATGAACACGAGGTTGTTAGTTTGGTAACCAAGGGTGCCCTAGAGGAAATGTTGACGATTTCCAGTTATGCGGAATACCAAGGAGTGATTACTCCATTGACAGATGCTATTAGAGAAGAAATATTAGCGGAAGTACGACAACTAAATCAACAAGGTTTGCGTGTCTTGGGAGTGGCCTATAAGTCAGGTTTGAGGGAAGGTCATACCTATACAGTTGATGATGAAGGGGATATGATTCTAACTGGTTATTTAGCCTTCCTAGATCCTCCTAAACCATCTGCAGCACCAGCAATTAAGGCTCTGTTAGAACATGGGGTTCAAACAAAGATTTTGACGGGAGACAACGAAAAAGTTACCCAAGCAGTCTGTGAAAAGGTTGGTTTGGATATCAATCAGATGCTGTTAGGATCTGAAATTGATCAGATGAGTAATCAAGAATTGGCTCAAGCCGTGGAGGAGGTAACAGTCTTTGCCAAACTTTCTCCTGACCAAAAAGCAAGGATTATTTTGCAATTTAAGGCTAATGGTCATGCTGTAGGCTATATGGGGGATGGAATCAATGATGCTCCTTCTATGAAAGTTGCAGATGTGGGGATTTCTGTTGATACAGCAGTAGATATTGCCAAAGAAACAGCTGATGTTATCCTACTTGATAAGGATCTCATGGTTCTGGAAAAAGGACTTGTTGAAGGGCGTAAGGTCTATGCCAATATGACTAAATATATCAAAATGACAGTGAGTTCTAATTTTGGGAATATCTTATCCCTATTAGTCTCTGGAATCTTTTTACCATTTTTACCAATGGCACCAGTCCATTTGATTATCCTAAATCTAGTCTATGATTTGTCTTGTATTGCCTTGCCTTTTGACAAGGTGGATAAAGATTTTTTGAGAAATCCGCATACCTGGGAAGCTAGGTCCATCACACGTTTCATGATTTGGATGGGACCTATCTCTTCTGCCTTTGATATTTTGACCTTTATTTTGCTTTATTTTATCATTGTACCCATGACAACAGGTCAAGCTTATGTTCATGGGGCAGAGTCTGCCGTAGAATTTATTGTCTTGTTTCAGACAGGTTGGTTTATCGAGTCCATGTGGTCACAGACCATGGTTATCCATATGCTGCGTTCAGCCAAAATTCCCTTTTTACAAAGTCGTCCAGCTTGGCTAGTCCTTGTGACAACCTTATTGGCTGCAGCCTTTGTGACCTTCCTTCCCTACAGTCCACTCGCAATCCTACTTCATTTAACTCCTTTAAAACCGATTTATTTCATCTTTTTACTTTTCATCATTATTTTGTATATGATTAGCGTGACAATTGTGAAAAAAATCTATATCAAGAAATATAAAGAATGGCTGTAAATTTCATTTTGTCAAGAAAAAAGTACGAAAATGACGAAAAAAGTCAAAAAAATTTAAAAATAGGTCGCAAGTCGGATGTTTTTTATGGTATAATAGACTAAACTGATAGTAACATGTAGCGAAAGGGGTAGGTACATGATTAAAATTTATACAGTCTCAAGTTGTACTAGCTGTAAAAAAGCAAAAACCTGGCTCAATGCCCACCAGTTAAGTTATAAAGAACAAAACCTTGGTAAAGAAGGAATTACGAGAGAAGAATTACTGGATATTCTAACCAAAACAGATAACGGAATAGCCAGCATCGTTTCATCTAAAAATCGCTATGCCAAAGCCCTTGGAGTGGATATTGAAGATTTGAGTGTCAACGAAGTCCTCAATCTGATTATGGAAACACCGAGAATTTTAAAGAGCCCAATCCTTGTAGATGAAAAACGCCTGCAAGTTGGCTATAAGGAAGATGATATTCGTGCCTTCCTACCACGCTCTGTCCGTAATGTAGAAAATGCAGAAGCACGTTTGCGTGCAGCTCTATAAACATCAAGGCTGGGAGCAACTCCCAGTCTTATTTTAATTTAAAAAAAAAGAAAGAAGAAAGAAATGAAAAAAATAGTTCTTGTTAGTCTAGCTTTCCTTTTTGTCCTGGTTGGTTGCGGACAGAAAAAAGAAACTGGAACAGCTACAAAAACAGAAAAGGATACGCTTCAGTCGGCATTGCCAGTTATTGAGAATGCTGAGAAGAATACAGTTGTGACCAAGACTTTGGTCTTGCCCAAGTCAGATGATGGTAGCCAGCAAACCCAAACCATTACATACAAGGACAAGACTTTTTTGAGCTTAACGATTCAACAAAAACGTCCAGTTTCAGATGAGTTGAAGACTTATATCGACCAACATGGAGTGGAAGAAACTCAAAAAGCTCTTCTCGAGGCAGAGGAGAAGGATGAGGCTATTATAGAAGCTCGTAAATTAGCAGGATTTAAGCTTGAAACTAAACTATTGAGTGCAACAGAACTTCAAACAACGACTAGTTTTGATTTTCAAGTTTTGGATGTCAAGAAGGCTTCTCAGTTAGAATATTTGAAGAACATTGGTTTAGAAAATCTCTTGAAAAATGAACCAAGCAAATATATTTCAGACAGATTGGCAAATGGTGCGACAGAACAATAGAAAATCCAAATAAATAGACTGCCTGAATTGTAGAACGTAAGGAATTATGCTATAATGGTACTATTCTAAGGAAAGAGGGTGTTAGAATGGGATTTACTGAAGAAACAGTACGTTTTAAATTGGACGATTCCAATAAAAAAGAAATTAGCGAAACTCTGACTGATGTTTATGCTTCGTTGAACGATAAGGGCTACAACCCAATCAACCAAATCGTAGGTTACGTATTGAGTGGAGACCCTGCCTACGTTCCTCGTTATAATAATGCACGAAATCAAATCCGTAAGTATGAGCGCGATGAAATCGTTGAAGAATTGGTCCGCTACTACCTTAAAGGACAAGGAGTCGATTTATAACCTATGAGAATTATGGGATTGGACGTCGGTTCAAAAACGGTAGGGGTGGCTATTAGCGATCCGCTTGGTTTTACAGCTCAAGGACTTGAAATCATCCAAATCAACGAGGAGCAAGGCCAATTTGGTTTTGACCGCGTTAAGGAGTTGGTTGATACTTACAAGGTGGAACGATTTGTAGTGGGCTTGCCTAAAAACATGAACAATACAAGCGGACCGCGCGTGGAAGCTAGTCAAGCCTACGGAGCAAAGTTAGAAGAGCTTTTTGGTTTACCAGTAGACTATCAGGATGAACGCTTGACAACAGTTGCCGCAGAGCGCATGTTGATTGAGCAAGCAGATATTAGCCGTAACAAGCGCAAGAAAGTCATTGATAAGTTAGCAGCTCAGCTGATTTTACAAAATTATTTAGATAGAAAATTTTAATACAAAGGAGAGGCTATGTCACACGATCATAACCACGACCACGAAGAACGTGAATTAATTACACTAGTAGATGAGCAAGGAAATGAAACCTTGTTTGAAATCCTTTTGACGATTGACGGAAAAGAAGAATTTGGTAAAAACTATGTTCTTCTAGTACCAGTTAACGCAGAAGAAGACGAAGACGGACAAGTTGAAATCCAAGCTTACTCATTCATCGAAAACGAAGATGGAACAGAAGGCGAATTGCAACCAATCCCAGAAGACTCAGAAGACGAATGGAATATGATTGAAGAAGTCTTCAACAGTTTTATGGAGGAGTAAAAACGTCCGGGGGACGTTTTTAGCCTGACGCTAAAAATAAAAACCGTCAGTAAATTCGGAGGATATTTTTACCCTAAGTTAATATTCATAGTAGCTAGTTATTAGCTAACCAGGTGAGAGGTCGGGACGAAAATCCTGGCCTCGTTTTTGTTAGTTATGAGACTTTATTGAGACAGTTGATTGAACCTGTAATTAAGGAGATGTATATGTTTGAAGTAGAAGAATGGCTCCATAGTCGGATTGGTTCGAATTTTCGATCAGGCTTGGGTCGAATGCAACAAGCGGTGGATTTGTTGGGGAATCCCGAGAAGTCTTATCCTATTATCCACGTAACAGGAACTAATGGAAAAGGTTCTACCATTGCTTTCATGAGGGAGTTATTTATGGGACATGGCAAAAAAGTTGCGACCTTTACCTCCCCTCATATCGTCTCTATCAATGACCGAATCTGCATTAATGGACAACCTATAGCTGATGCAGACTTCATCCGTTTGGCTAATCAGGTCAAGGAGATGGAGAAAACGCTTCTGCAAACCCATGATCAGTTGTCCTTTTTTGAATTGCTGACCTTGATTGCTTTTCTTTATTTTAGAGAGCAAGAGGTGGATTTGGTTTTATTAGAAGTGGGAATTGGCGGCTTACTTGACACGACTAATGTGGTAACTGGAGAGATTGCTGTCATCACTTCCATCGGACTTGATCATCAGGAGACTCTGGGTGACAGTATAGCAGCAATTGCAGAGCAGAAAGCTGGTATTTTTAAGGCTGGTAAAAAGGCAGTACTTGCGAAGTTGCCTTCAGAAGCTAGGCTTGTTTGTCAGAAAAAAGCAGAATCTTTAGCTGTTGACCTTTATCAGGCAGGTCAGGATTTTTCAATGCTGAATGGGGATTTTTCAAGCTCTTTGGCTAACCTTTCACAGTTGAAAATAGGCTTGGAAGGAGCTTATCAGCAGGAAAATGCGGCCTTGGCGCTACAAACGTTTCTTCTCTTTATGAGAGAAGGAAAGGAAGCTGTTGATGAACAGGTTGTAAGACAGGCTTTGGAGAAGACCCATTGGGCTGGGCGTTTGGAGCGTATTCGTCCTCAGATTTACTTGGACGGTGCTCATAACCTTCCTGCCTTGACTCGCTTGGTTGAGTTTATTAAAGAAAAAGAGCAGGAAGGTTATCGTCCTCAAATCCTATTTGGAGCCTTGAAACGGAAGGATTATCAAGGGATGTTGGCTTATCTGACTGAAAAATTGCCTCAGGTGGAACTCAAGGTGACGGGCTTTGACTATCAAGGTTCTTTGGATGAAACAGATGTAACAGGTTACGATATAGTTCCTTCTTATCGAGAATTTATTAGCGATTTTGAAGCAAGAGCAGATGCCCAGGATTTGTTGTTCGTTACAGGGTCTCTCTATTTTATCTCAGAAGTACGGGGCTATCTACTGGGGCATGAGCAGATAAATTGACCTCCTTTTTTGAACTTGTTATACTAGGGAAACTACTAGTTAGAAGGAATACTTCTGTAAATTGGTAGCAGAAAGGAAATTCGTCATGAAAGTAAAAACATTCACACTTTCTCTTGCTTCTCTAGCAAGTCTTAGTCTTTTAGTAGCTTGTTCACAAAGAGCTCAACAGGTTCAACAACCAGCAGCTCAATCGCAAACACAACAAACTCAGCAATCACAATCTGCTGCTTCATCTTCGGCAGAAAATTCAAACCAGTCAGCAACAAGTTCTTCACAAAATGCGCCTGAGGCTCAACCAACCAATATTGATGGAACTTATACTGGTCAGGACGAAGGAGACCGTATCACTTTAGTGGTAACTGGAACAACTGGTACATGGACACAGGTAGAAACTGACGGAGATCAAGAAATCAAGCAGGTTAGCTTCGATGCCGCTAATCAACGCATGATTATTGGGGATGATGTCAAGATTTATGCAATTAATGGCAATCAGATGATTATTGACGATAGGGATAGAGAAGCGTCTGATCGCATTGTTTTATCAAAATAGACTGGAAGGAGACTGGTTTTGTCAGTCTCTTTTGCTTTTACTCAGAAAAATGATTATAAATACTTGCCTTCTACCGAATACCTGCGTTATACTAGTATTAATTACCTGTTTTTAGCATTCATACTCTTCGAAAATCTCTTCAAACCACGTCAGCTTCCATCTGCAACCTCAAAACAGTGTTTTGAGCAACCTGCGACTAGCTTCCTAGTTTGCTCTTTGCTTTTCATTGAGTATCAAAATATCAAGGAGGGGATATGAAATATAGAAAATTTCAATTATTGATGTCCAAGTATGGCTTTAGTCTTTCGATTATGCTACTTGAACTTTGTCTTGTTTTTGGTTTCTTTCTCTATTTAGGGCGTATGGCCCCTATTCTATGGGTAATTGTCTTAATTTTTATGAGTATGGCGACTATCGTAGCGATTGTCAATCGCTCAATGGCGCCTGATAGTAAAGTGATGTGGTTAGTGGTGACTTTTGTTCCTGTCATTGGTCCCTTGCTCTATCTGATGTTTGGTGAAAGGCGATTGTCCAAAAAAGAAATCAAGCAGTTGGACAAACTTGGTTCTATGCATTTTCGGGAGGATAACAGTAAAGCTCTCCGCCAGAAATTGAAGGAAGATGATAAGGCGGCTTACGGAGTTATCAAATCTTTACTAAGTATGGATAGCAATGCCGATGTCTATGATCGAACAGATTCACAATTCTTTTCTTCGGGTGAGAGCATGTGGCAACATATGCTAGAAGACCTCAAGAAAGCTGAGAAATTTATCTTTCTAGAGTACTATATTGTCGAAGAAGGTTTGATGTGGAATAGCATACTAGATATATTAGAGCAAAAGGCAGCTCAGGGTGTAGAGATCAAGATGCTCTATGATGATATCGGCTGTATGGCGACTTTACCCGGAGACTACACTATTCAGCTTCGTAGTCGAGGAATTGAAGCCCATAAGTTTAACAAGGTGATTCCTCGTTTGACGGTGGCTTACAACAATCGGGACCATCGTAAAATCCTTGTCATAGATGGTCAGGTAGCTTATACAGGAGGCATTAACTTAGCCGATGAGTACATCAATCATGTAGAACGTTTTGGCTATTGGAAGGATAGTGGGATTCGCATAGATGGCCCTGGTGTCAAGGCTCTAACCCGTCTTTTTTTGATGACTTGGTACATCAATCGTGGGGAAATCAGCGATTTTGACCAGTATCACCTGGAAAATCAGCCTTGTTCTGGCCAAGGGCTCTGCATTCCTTACGGTAGTGGACCCAAGCCCATCTTCCGTACTCAAGTAGGGAAAAAAGTTTATCAAAGTTTGATTAATCAGGCTACTGATTCAGTCTATATCACAACACCCTATTTGATTATTGACTATGATTTAACTGAGAGTATTAAAAATGCAGCCATGAGGGGTGTTGATGTCCGCATCGTGACTCCTTTCATTCCGGATAAAAAATTAATCCAGCTCATAACAAGAGGAGCCTATCCGGATCTTTTGTCAGCAGGAGTCAGGATTTTTGAGTATAGTCCAGGCTTTATCCACAGTAAACAAATCCTAGTGGACAAGGACTTTGCTGCAGTTGGAACGATTAATTTAGATTATAGAAGTTTGCTTCATCACTATGAAGATGCAGTTTTGCTATATAAAACGGCATCAATCACAGAGATTCAAAAAGATTTTCAGGAGATTTTTTCAGTATCTCAAGAAATTTTCCCTCATACGATAAAAAATAGCTGGTATCAAAAATTGATTAAGGAAATTGCCCAGTTATTTGCCCCAATCTTATAAGAAATCTAGGACTTAGGACACAACCCAGTCCTATTTTTCTTGCCTTTTACGAATAGAAAGATAGAGGGGGAATGATGCTGACTCAGAAAGAATTGGATTATATCATGTCATTTAAACAGACGCATTTACACCGATTTCGGGAAATTGAAACCTTTGTGAAACTATGCAAAAAATCACTCAAACAGCCATCGCAAGCTGACAATTTTAGGTCTTTTTGATATACTAAGACAGATAAATTGAATAGGAGAAACGACATGGCTGTATATGGCAGAATCGAAGAAGTATCCGAAACGATACAGAGTAATGAAATTGAAAATAGATTGGATAGGAACCTTGAATCTCATGTAGAAAAAGAAGAACAGGTAGCTTTCCCGTTTTTCAGACTCATCATTGGAAGTACGATTGCAACGTTTTTTTCTGTGGTGATACCTTTACTTTTAGATATGGTAAGTCCCTCTCAGGCGCAGGATTTGTATATAGGGTGGGCTTGGCATCAGGGAGGACAGCTCTACAGTAGCTATTATGCTAGTCACGGTCTTATTTATTACTTGCTACTTTACATCACCCAAGGAGGCATTCTTTTTGCCTTGGTAGAATGGCTAGCCCTCTTAGGAGGAGGTTATTTCCTCTTTTCTTCAACTGACTATCTGACGGGACAAAGGGAACAAGCCAAGCAACTCTTAACCATATTTTATATTTTGGTATCCGGTCTCGGTTTTGGAGGAGGATATGCTACGATTTTAGCTTTGCCATTTCTGTTTGCAGGATTTTCGTTCATAGCAGCTTATCTATCAAATCCTAACCATGACAAGGGATTTCTACGTCTGGGGATTTTCTTGGCCCTATCATTTTTCATAGAGCCTCTTACAAGTCTTTTCTTTATTGCAGTAGTAACGATTGGTTTATTTGTCTTTAATGTTGGGCATGGCCGCCTTGCTCATGGAGTTTATCAGTTTTTTGCAGCAGCACTTGGCTTTTCTCTCATCTTTTACCCAGTAGGATATTATGTTCTTGCTTCAGGTGGTTTTGGAGAGGCTCTAGGGAGTCTTTTATATCCGATTGATTCCCTTCAGGTCTTGAATCCTCAACTAATGGATAATGTTGTATTCTATGGTTTGTTGACCTTTGGTTTAGGAGCTCTCTTCCTTGTTTTTCTAGGATTGTTCCAATCAAAGGCATCAAGATTATATGTTATTTCAGTACCAGCTAGTTTTACTTTCTTATTTGTATTAGCCTTGTTGCTTTTTTCTCAAGAACCTCTTCACGGTTCGCGTTTGATTCTAATCCTTCCATTTTTACTCCTTCTTTTGATGACCAGTATTCGTGGGAAACATTCAGCTAGAGGAGCTCGTCGTCGGAGAAGAGAGGAAGTTCCTACTCTATGGAAAAAATTCATGAAAGGGAATCTCTACTTACCGATCCTAGTGGTGGTTTATCTGATTGCAATTCCTTTTGTAGCTCGTTTTGTCTTGCATCCAGCTTCTTATAGAGAACAACATCAAGTGGTAGATAGAGTCAAACAAGAGACGAGTGATGGTGACCAAATCTATATTTGGGATTCACATGTTCAGATGTATAAAGAAAGCCAGCGTTTGGCTGGATCCATGTTCCCATCACCTCTTCTTTACACGAGTACAGAAGAGAATAAAACTAGTTTAATCAATGACTTGAAAGAAAACCAACCTAAGGTGATTGTGGTGAATGATAAGGTAGCAGTCTGGTCTGAAGTGGAAACAATTTTGAAAGAAAATTACCAACAAGTAAAGACTGATTACTCAGAGTTTAAAGTCTATAAAATTAAATAACAAAATCAATATCTTGTGTATTTTTAAAAATTTTAGGATTTTTAACACAAGATATTGATTTTTCTTTTTAGAGTGGTATAATACTTTTTAGAAAGAACATTTTAGAAAAGAGCATGCATATGATTGCACTAGAAGAAAAAATTACAATTTTGCCAACTCTCTTCGTTGAAAAACGAGATGGGAGACGTGTTGTATTTGATGTGGACAAGATTGACAAGGCTCTCCACAAGGCGGCTGACAAGGTTATGGATGTGACACCCCTGGTCGAAAAACGCCTCAATGCTCTGACCGAGCGAATTGTCACAGAAATTCATAGTCGCTTTCCACAGGGGGTTAAGATTTACGAAATTCAAAATATCGTAGAACATGAACTCCTTGAAGCCAAAGAATATGCGCTAGCTGAGGAGTATATTACTTATCGGACACAAAGGGATTTTGAGCGTTCAAAAGCGACAGATATCAACTTTAGCATCCATAAACTTCTCAACAAAGACCAGGCCGTTGTCAATGAAAATGCTAATAAAGACAGCGATGTCTTTAACACCCAGCGTGATTTGACGGCGGGGATTGTTGGGAAATCAATCGGACTGCAAATGCTCCCTAAGCACGTAGCCAATGCCCACCAAAAGGGGGATATCCACTATCATGATTTGGATTATAGCCCCTACACACCTATGACTAACTGCTGTTTGATTGATTTTAAAGGTATGTTGGAGAATGGCTTTAAGATTGGAAATGCAGAGGTAGAAAGTCCCAAGTCTATCCAGACTGCGACAGCTCAGATTTCTCAAATTATCGCCAACGTTGCTTCTAGCCAGTACGGTGGCTGTTCAGCTGACCGTATCGATGAAGTTTTGGCGCCTTATGCAGAGAAGAATTACCAAAAACACCTCAAGGATGCGGAAGAATGGGTCTTACCTGACAAACGGGAAGATTACGCTTGGAAGAAAACCCAAAAAGATATCTATGATGCCATGCAATCTCTCGAGTATGAAATCAATACTCTCTTCACTTCAAATGGGCAAACACCTTTTACTTCACTAGGTTTTGGTCTGGGAACCAATCGTTTTGAGCGTGAAATTCAAAAAGCTATCTTGAACATCCGAATCAAGGGACTTGGTTCAGAACACCGCACAGCTATCTTCCCTAAACTTATCTTCACGCTTAAAAGAGGACTCAACTTAGAAGAAGGGACTCCCAACTACGACATTAAGCAGTTGGCTCTTGAGTGTGCAACCAAGCGGATGTACCCAGATGTCTTGTCTTATGATAAGATTATCGAATTGACAGGTTCCTTCAAGGTTCCGATGGGATGTCGTTCATTCCTTCAAGGATGGAAGGATGAAAATGGAGTTGAAGTTAACTCTGGCCGTATGAATCTAGGGGTGGTGACGGTCAATCTTCCTCGTATTGCCCTTGAGTCTGAAGGTGATATGAATAAGTTCTGGGAAATCTTTAACGAGCGGATGAACATTGCAGAAGATGCTCTAGTTTATCGTGTCGAACGGACCAAGGAAGCAACACCAGCAAATGCTCCTATCCTTTATCAATACGGTGCTTTTGGTCATCGTCTAGGTAAAGAAGAAAGCGTTGACCAGCTCTTTAAGAATCGTCGTGCGACAGTTTCACTAGGCTATATCGGTTTGTACGAAGTAGCGACAGTTTTCTTTGGTAACAGCTGGGAAAGTAATCCAGATGCTAAGGAATTCACGCTAGACATCATTCGCGATATGAAACGCCGTGTAGAAGAGTGGTCAGATCAATATGGCTATCATTTCTCTATCTACTCAACACCATCTGAAAGTTTGACAGACCGTTTTTGTCGACTAGATACAGACAAGTTTGGCTCTATTCCTGATATTACAGATAAGGAATACTACACCAACTCTTTCCACTACGATGTTCGTAAAAATCCAACACCGTTTGAAAAATTGGATTTTGAGAAAGTCTATCCAGAAGCAGGTGCGTCGGGTGGTTTCATCCATTATTGTGAGTATCCAGTCCTTCAGCAAAATCCAAAGGCCTTGGAAGCTGTCTGGGACTATGCCTATGACCGTGTGGGCTATCTTGGGACCAATACACCAATTGACCGTTGCTACAAGTGTGACTTTGAAGGGGATTTTGAACCAACTGAGAGAGGATTTGCTTGTCCTAACTGTGGCAATAGCGACCCTAAAACAGTAGACGTTGTTAAACGGACTTGTGGCTATTTAGGTAATCCTCAAGCGAGACCGATGGTCAATGGGCGTCACAAGGAAATCGCAGCGCGTGTCAAACACATGAATGGTTCAACGATTAAAATAGCTGGCCATCAAGTAACAAATTAGAAAGAACTGAAATGGGAAAATATCAATTAGATGATAAGGGACGTGCACAAGTGACCCGTTATCACGAGAAACACTCTAAAGGTGGAGCTGGTAAGAAAGAACACTTGCTCAACCTCAGAGAACAATTTTTAAATAAGAATAAGAAGAAATAAAAGTGAGAGTCAGCTCTCGCTTTTCTCTTAGTGGGAGGTAAGGATGGAATTACGCAGACCAAGTTTAGCAGATAAAGAAACAGTTTTAGAGATGATGGAAGAGTTTGAAAAATATCAGTCGCCTCACGACGGTGGTTTCTGGGATACAGAGAACTTTGTGTATGAAGAATGGTTGGAAACAAATAAGCAAAAAGAAATGGGAATAAACTTGCCTGAAAATCGTGTTCCTTCTATTCAATTTGTATCATTTGATGATGTAGGTCCTGCTCTAGGATTTTTGAATCTGCGATTGAGACTGAATGAGGGTTTATTGAATTATGCTGGCCACATTGGCTACTCCATTCGTCCATCAGAAAGAGGCAAAGGTTATGCTAAAGAGACTCTCCGTCAGGGCTTGCAAGTTGCTAAGGAAAAGAACATCAAGAGAACTCTTGTGACCTGTAGCGTGAATAATCCTGCTAGCAGAGCAGTCATTCTAGCAAATGGTGGGCTCCTTGAAGATGTTCGTAATGGAGTTGAGCGTTATTGGATAGAGGTAGCGAATGAATAATCCAAAACCACAAGAATGGAAAAGCGAGGATCTCAGTCAAGGGCGTATTATTGATTACAAGGCCTTCAACTTTGTAGATGGAGAGGGTGTGCGTAACTCTCTCTATGTATCAGGCTGTATGTTTCACTGCGAGGGTTGTTATAATGTTGCCACTTGGTCTTTCAATGCAGGAATTCCCTACACAGCAGAATTAGAAGAACAGATTATGGCAGACCTTGCCCAACCCTATGTTCAGGGATTGACCTTGCTGGGAGGGGAGCCTTTTCTCAATACTGGCATTCTTTTGCCACTCGTGAAGCGTATTCGGAAGGAATTGCCAGACAAGGACATCTGGTCTTGGACGGGCTATACATGGGAAGAAATGATGTTGGAAACTCCAGATAAACTGGAACTCTTATCATTGATTGACATTCTTGTCGATGGACGATACGACCGAACTAAGAGAAATCTCATGCTCCAGTTTCGAGGCTCGTCCAATCAACGAATTATCGATGTGCAAAAATCTCTCAAAAGTGGGCAAGTAGTGATTTGGGACAAACTCAATGATGGAAAAGAAAGCTATGAACAGGTGAAGAGAGATTAACTTTCTTCTATAAAAATAGTTAAATAAATGACCTATAAAAAAAGAAAACAGTTTCATTGTAAAAAAACAAAAAAACAGCAACAAATCCCTTGCAATCGCAGGGGCTTTGTGTTATTCTATTATGGTGCTGTAAATTACAGCCTTAGCTTTGATGCAAGAGGTTGCGACACGCTCGGTTGCATTGCCACGCAACACCGCGTCGGTTTTCTTGTGGAGCTAGCCTATTATCTTAAATAGACGAAAAGGAGAAAAAGATGGCAAACAAAAAAATCCGTATCCGTTTGAAAGCTTACGAACACCGTACGCTTGACACAGCGGCTGCAAAAATCGTAGAATCAGCTACTCGTACAGGTGCACAAGTTGCGGGTCCAATCCCACTTCCAACTGAACGTAGCCTCTACACAATCATTCGTGCGACTCACAAATACAAAGACTCTCGCGAACAATTTGAAATGCGTACACACAAACGTTTGATTGATATCGTTAACCCAACTCAAAAAACAGTTGATGCGTTGATGAAATTGGATCTTCCAAGTGGTGTAAACGTAGAAATCAAACTTTAATCTAAAGCTTGATACCTTGAGCATAAAAAACGCTCGTTAAAAACTTTTTGAATAAAAAATATAGAAAAGGAACTATTTTCTCATGACAAAAGGAATCTTAGGGAAAAAAGTGGGAATGACTCAAATCTTCACTGAAGCTGGCGAATTGATCCCTGTAACAGTTATTGAAGCAACTCCAAACGTTGTTCTTCAAGTTAAAACTGTTGAAACAGACGGATACAACGCTATCCAAGTTGGTTTCGATGACAAACGCGAAGTATTGAGCAACAAACCTGCTAAAGGACATGTAGCGAAAGCTAACACGGCTCCTAAGCGCTTCATTCGTGAATTCAAAAACGTTGAAGGCTTGGAAGTTGGTGCTGAAATCACAGTTGAAACATTCGCAGCTGGAGATGTTGTTGACGTAACTGGTACTTCTAAAGGTAAAGGTTTCCAAGGTGTTATCAAGCGCCACGGACAATCACGTGGACCAATGGCTCACGGTTCTCGTTACCACCGTCGTCCAGGTTCTATGGGACCTGTTGCACCTAACCGCGTATTCAAAGGTAAAAACCTTGCAGGACGTATGGGTGGCGACCGTGTAACAATTCAAAACCTTGAAGTTGTACAAGTTGTTCCAGAAAAGAACGTTATCCTTATCAAAGGTAACGTACCAGGTGCTAAGAAATCTCTTATCACTATCAAATCAGCAGTTAAAGCTGGTAAATAATAAGGAAAGGGGAATACAGTCAAAATGGCAAATGTAACATTATTCGACCAAACTGGTAAACAAGCGGGCGAAGTTGTTCTTAACGATGCAATCTTTGGTATCGAACCAAATGAATCTGTTGTGTTTGATGTGATCATCAGCCAACGTGCTAGCCTTCGTCAAGGAACTCACGCAGTTAAAAACCGCTCAGCTGTTTCAGGTGGCGGACGCAAACCATGGCGTCAAAAAGGAACTGGACGTGCTCGTCAAGGTTCTATCCGCTCTCCACAATGGCGTGGTGGTGGAATCGTCTTCGGACCAACTCCACGTAGCTATGCGTACAAACTTCCTCAAAAAGTTCGTCGCCTTGCGCTTAAATCTGTTTACTCAGAAAAAGTTGCTGAAAATAAATTTGTAGCCGTTGATTCTCTTGAATTTACAGCTCCAAAAACTGCTGAATTTGCAAAAGTTCTTGCAGCTTTGAGCATCGATTCTAAAGTCCTTGTTATTCTTGAAGAAGGAAACGAATTCGCAGCTCTCTCAGCTCGTAACCTTCCAAACGTGAAAGTTGCGACTGCTACAACTGCAAGTGTTCTTGACATCGCAAATAGTGACAAACTTCTTGTTACTCAAGCAGCTATCTCTAAAATCGAGGAGGTTCTTGCATAATGAATTTGTATGATGTTATCAAAAAACCTGTAATCACTGAAAGCTCAATGGCTCAACTTGAAGCAGGAAAATATGTATTTGAAGTTGATACTCGTGCACACAAACTTTTGATTAAGCAAGCTGTTGAAGCTGCTTTCGAAGGTGTTAAAGTTGCAAATGTTAACACAATCAACGTAAAACCAAAAGCTAAACGTGTTGGACGTTACACTGGTTTTACTAACAAAACTAAAAAAGCTATCATCACACTTACAGCTGATTCAAAAGCAATCGAGTTGTTTGCTGCTGAAGCTGAATAATCTAAGGAGGAAATATCGTGGGAATTCGTGTTTATAAACCAACAACAAACGGTCGCCGTAATATGACTTCTTTGGATTTCGCTGAAATCACAACAAGCACTCCTGAAAAATCATTGCTTGTTACATTGAAGAGCAAGGCTGGTCGTAACAACAACGGTCGTATCACAGTTCGTCACCAAGGTGGTGGACACAAACGTTTCTACCGTTTGGTTGACTTCAAACGTAACAAAGACAACGTTGAAGCAGTTGTTAAAACAATTGAGTACGATCCAAACCGTTCTGCAAACATCGCTCTTGTACACTACACTGACGGTGTGAAAGCGTACATCATCGCTCCAAAAGGTCTTGAAGTTGGTCAACGTATCGTTTCAGGTCCAGAAGCAGATATCAAAGTCGGAAACGCTCTTCCACTTGCTAACATTCCAGTTGGTACTTTGATCCACAACATCGAGTTGAAACCAGGTCGTGGTGGTGAATTGGTACGTGCTGCTGGAGCATCTGCTCAAGTATTGGGTTCTGAAGGTAAATACGTTCTTGTTCGTCTTCAATCAGGTGAAGTTCGTATGATTCTTGGAACTTGTCGTGCTACAGTTGGTGTTGTCGGAAACGAACAACATGGACTTGTAAACCTTGGTAAAGCAGGACGTAGCCGTTGGAAAGGTATCCGCCCAACAGTTCGTGGTTCTGTAATGAACCCTAACGATCACCCACACGGTGGTGGTGAAGGTAAAGCACCAGTTGGTCGTAAAGCACCATCTACTCCATGGGGCAAACCTGCTCTTGGTCTTAAAACTCGTAACAAGAAAGCGAAATCTGACAAACTTATCGTTCGTCGTCGCAACGAGAAATAATATTAAACTAGTCGCTTAAGCAACTAGTAAATCCGCCAGCTCGGTAGCGCTGCTTGTGAGCGCAAGCCGCTGTGGTACAACATTTAAAGGAGAAAATATAAAAATGGGACGCAGTCTTAAAAAAGGACCTTTCGTCGATGAGCATTTGATGAAAAAAGTTGAAGCTCAAGCTAACGACGAAAAGAAAAAAGTTATTAAAACTTGGTCACGTCGTTCAACGATCTTCCCAAGTTTCATTGGTTACACTATTGCAGTTTATGACGGACGTAAACACGTACCTGTTTACATTCAAGAAGACATGGTAGGTCACAAACTTGGTGAATTTGCACCAACTCGTACTTACAAAGGTCACGCTGCAGACGACAAGAAAACACGTAGAAAATAAGGAGAACATAAATGGCAGAAATTACTTCAGCTAAAGCAATGGCTCGTACAGTACGTGTTTCACCTCGTAAATCACGTCTTGTTCTTGATAACATCCGTGGTAAAAGCGTAGCCGATGCAATCGCAATCTTGACATTCACTCCAAACAAAGCTGCTGAAATCATCTTGAAAGTTTTGAACTCAGCTGTAGCTAACGCTGAAAACAACTTTGGTTTGGATAAAGCTAACTTGGTAGTATCTGAAGCATTCGCAAACGAAGGACCAACTATGAAACGTTTCCGTCCACGTGCGAAAGGTTCAGCTTCACCAATCAACAAACGTACAGCTCACATCACTGTAGCTGTTGCAGAAAAATAAGGAGGTAAAATCGTGGGTCAAAAAGTACATCCAATTGGTATGCGTGTCGGCATCATCCGTGATTGGGATGCCAAATGGTATGCTGAAAAAGAATACGCGGATTACCTTCATGAAGATCTTGCAATCCGTAAATTCGTTCAAAAAGAACTTGCTGACGCAGCAGTTTCAACTATCGAAATCGAACGCGCAGTAAACAAAGTTAACGTTTCACTTCACACTGCTAAACCAGGTATGGTTATCGGTAAAGGTGGTGCTAACGTTGATGCACTCCGTGCGAAACTTAACAAATTGACTGGAAAACAAGTACACATCAACATCATCGAAATCAAACAACCTGATTTGGATGCTCACCTTGTAGGTGAAGGAATTGCTCGTCAATTGGAGCAACGTGTTGCTTTCCGTCGTGCACAAAAACAAGCAATCCAACGTGCAATGCGTGCTGGAGCTAAAGGAATCAAAACTCAAGTATCAGGTCGTTTGAACGGTGCAGATATCGCCCGTGCTGAAGGATACTCTGAAGGAACTGTTCCACTTCACACACTTCGTGCAGATATCGATTACGCTTGGGAAGAAGCAGATACTACATACGGTAAACTTGGTGTTAAAGTATGGATCTACCGTGGTGAAGTTCTTCCAGCTCGCAAAAACACTAAAGGAGGTAAATAACCAATGTTAGTACCTAAACGTGTTAAACACCGTCGTGAATTCCGTGGAAAAATGCGCGGTGAAGCAAAAGGTGGAAAAGAAGTAGCATTCGGTGAATACGGTCTTCAAGCTACAACTAGCCACTGGATCACTAACCGCCAAATCGAAGCTGCTCGTATCGCCATGACTCGTTACATGAAACGTGGTGGTAAAGTTTGGATTAAAATCTTCCCACACAAATCATACACTGCTAAAGCTATCGGTGTGCGTATGGGATCTGGTAAAGGGGCACCTGAAGGTTGGGTAGCACCAGTTAAACGTGGTAAAGTGATGTTCGAAATCGCTGGTGTATCTGAAGAGATCGCTCGCGAAGCGCTTCGTCTTGCTAGCCACAAATTGCCAGTTAAATGTAAATTCGTAAAACGTGAAGCAGAATAAGGAGAAGGCATGAAACTTAATGAAGTAAAAGAATTTGTTAAAGAACTTCGTGGTCTTTCTCAAGAAGAACTCGCGAAGCGCGAAAACGAATTGAAAAAAGAATTGTTTGAACTTCGTTTCCAAGCTGCTACTGGTCAATTGGAACAAACAGCTCGCTTGAAAGAAGTTAAAAAACAAATCGCTCGTATCAAAACAGTTCAATCTGAAGCGAAATAATAGACTAGGGAAGGAGAAATTTCAATGGAACGCAATAATCGTAAAGTTCTTGTTGGACGTGTTGTATCTGACAAAATGGACAAGACAATCACAGTTGTAGTTGAAACAAAACGTAACCACCCAGTCTATGGTAAACGTATTAACTACTCTAAAAAATACAAAGCTCATGATGAAAACAATGTTGCCAAAGAAGGCGATATCGTACGTATCATGGAAACTCGCCCGCTTTCAGCTACAAAACGTTTCCGTCTTGTAGAAGTTGTTGAAGAAGCGGTCATCATCTAATCAAACCTGAAAGGAGAAAACTGAAATGATTCAAACAGAAACTCGTTTGAAAGTCGCAGACAACAGCGGTGCTCGCGAAATCTTGACTATCAAAGTTCTTGGTGGTTCAGGACGTAAATTTGCAAACATCGGTGATGTTATCGTGGCATCTGTAAAACAAGCTACTCCTGGTGGTGCGGTTAAAAAAGGTGACGTTGTTAAAGCAGTTATCGTTCGTACTAAATCAGGTGCTCGTCGTGCTGATGGTTCATACATCAAATTTGACGAAAACGCAGCAGTTATCATCCGTGAAGACAAAACTCCTCGCGGAACACGTATCTTTGGCCCAGTTGCACGTGAATTGCGTGAAGGTGGCTTCATGAAGATCGTGTCACTTGCTCCAGAAGTACTTTAATTTTTAGAAACAAACTAGTCCCCTGGATTTACCTCCAGGGTGCCCTTATGGGCGTAAGAAAAATCAAGGAGAAACCTAATGTTTGTAAAAAAAGGCGACAAAGTTCGCGTAATCGCTGGTAAAGATAAGGGAACAGAAGCTGTTGTCCTTACTGCCCTTCCAAAAGTAAACAAAGTTATCGTTGAAGGTGTTAACATCGTTAAGAAACACCAACGTCCAACTAACGAACTTCCTCAAGGTGGTATCATCGAGAAAGAAGCAGCTATCCACGTATCAAACGTTCAAGTTTTGGACAAAAATGGTGTAGCTGGTCGTGTTGGTTACAAATTTGTAGACGGTAAAAAAGTTCGCTACAACAAAAAATCAGGCGAAGTGCTTGATTAATCACGAAGGAAAGGAGAAGTATAATGGCAAATCGTTTAAAAGAAAAATATCTTAATGAAGTAGTTCCTGCTTTGACAGAACAATTCAACTACTCATCAGTGATGGCTGTGCCTAAAGTAGATAAGATCGTTTTGAACATGGGTGTTGGTGAAGCTGTATCAAACGCTAAAAGCCTTGAAAAAGCTGCTGAAGAATTGGCACTTATCTCAGGTCAAAAACCACTTATCACTAAAGCTAAAAAATCAATCGCCGGCTTCCGTCTTCGTGAAGGTGTTGCGATCGGTGCAAAAGTTACCCTTCGTGGTGAACGTATGTACGAATTCTTGGATAAATTGGTTTCAGTTTCACTTCCACGTGTACGTGACTTCCACGGTGTTCCAACAAAATCATTTGATGGACGCGGAAACTACACACTTGGTGTGAAAGAACAATTGATTTTCCCAGAAATCAACTTCGATGACGTTGACAAAACTCGTGGTCTTGACATCGTTATCGTAACAACTGCTAACACTGACGAAGAGTCACGTGCATTGCTTACAGGCCTTGGAATGCCTTTTGCAAAATAATATAGGAGGTAAATCTAATGGCTAAAAAATCAATGATTGCTAAGAACAAACGTCCAGCGAAGTTCTCTACTCAAGCTTATACTCGTTGTGAAAAATGTGGTCGTCCACATTCAGTTTACCGCAAATTTAAACTTTGCCGTGTTTGCTTCCGTGAATTAGCTTACAAAGGACAAATCCCAGGCGTTACCAAAGCATCTTGGTAATATCATGATACGAAGAGCGTAACAACCACAGCAAAAATAGGAAATTTGGTGTAGGAGCGATGCTCCAAAACAAATTTATCTTTTTTGCACAGGTTGTAGCTCGTGTTCAAATAAGAGTTTTCTCATTTGAATGTATCAATACTATCTGAGCCTAGCTCAATCATTAACTAGCAAGTGCAACTTGCAAACTACTAGTAAGAGGAGAAAAACAAAATGGTTATGACTGACCCAATCGCAGACTTCCTAACTCGTATTCGTAATGCTAACCAAGCTAAACACGAAGTACTTGAAGTACCTGCATCAAACATCAAAAAAGGGATTGCTGAAATCCTTAAACGCGAAGGTTTTGTAAAAAACGTTGAAATCATCGAAGATGACAAACAAGGCATCATCCGTGTATTCCTTAAATACGGACCAAATGGTGAAAAAGTTATCACTAACTTGAAACGTGTTTCTAAACCAGGACTTCGTGTCTACAAAAAACGTGAAGACCTTCCAAAAGTTCTTAACGGACTTGGAATTGCTATCCTTTCAACTTCTGAAGGTTTGCTTACTGATAAAGAAGCACGCCAAAAGAATGTTGGTGGAGAAGTTATCGCTTACGTTTGGTAAAATCAAGATACAAAGCTCGTAAAGAACAAAGCAAAATTAGAAAGTTGGAGAAGTTTGTTTACAAACAAGCCAACTTATCTATTTTGCACAGTTCTTAGAGCGTGTTCAGTTCAGCTCTTGAACTAAATAAGTATCTGAACCCCGTGAAAACTGGCCATTCTGGCCTGACAATTTAACAGGAGAAAATAAACATGTCACGTATTGGTAATAAAGTTATCGTGTTGCCTGCTGGTGTTGAAATCACTAACAATGACAACGTTGTAACTGTAAAAGGACCTAAAGGAGAACTTACTCGTGAGTTCTCAAAAGATATTGAAATCCGTGTGGAAGGTACTGAAGTAACTCTTCACCGTCCAAACGATTCAAAAGAAATGAAAACTATTCACGGAACTACTCGTGCCCTTTTGAACAACATGGTTGTTGGTGTATCAGAAGGATTCAAGAAAGAACTTGAAATGCGCGGGGTTGGTTACCGTGCACAACTTCAAGGATCTAAACTTGTTTTGGCTGTTGGTAAATCTCATCCAGACGAAGTTGAAGCTCCAGAAGGAATTACTTTTGAACTTCCAAACCCAACAACAATCGTTGTTAGCGGAATTTCAAAAGAAGTAGTTGGACAAACAGCTGCTTACGTACGTAGCCTTCGTTCACCAGAACCATATAAAGGTAAAGGTATCCGTTACGTTGGTGAATTCGTTCGCCGTAAAGAAGGTAAAACAGGTAAATAATGTTGAGTGGTTGAGTCTCAACCACCAACCTATTTTCCAACTTTGTGCATAGCACACGATTTAAAACTAAAGAGGTGAAAACTGTGATTTCAAAACCAGATAAAAACAAACTCCGCCAAAAACGCCACCGTCGCGTTCGCGGAAAACTCTCTGGAACTGCTGATCGCCCACGTTTGAACGTATTCCGTTCTAATACAGGCATCTACGCTCAAGTGATTGATGACGTAGCGGGTGTAACGCTCGCAAGTGCTTCAACTCTTGACAAAGAAGTTTCAAAAGGAACTAAAACTGAACAAGCCGTTGCTGTCGGTAAACTCGTTGCAGAACGTGCAAACGCTAAAGGTATTTCAGAAGTGGTGTTCGACCGCGGTGGATATCTATATCACGGACGTGTGAAAGCTTTGGCTGATGCAGCTCGTGAAAACGGATTGAAATTCTAATAGGAGGACACTAGAAAATGGCATTTAAAGACAATGCAGTTGAATTAGAAGAACGCGTAGTTGCTGTCAACCGTGTTACAAAAGTTGTTAAAGGTGGACGTCGTCTTCGTTTCGCAGCTCTTGTTGTTGTTGGTGACCACAACGGTCGCGTAGGATTTGGTACTGGTAAAGCTCAAGAAGTTCCAGAAGCAATCCGTAAAGCAGTAGATGATGCTAAGAAAAACTTGATCGAAGTTCCTATGGTTGGAACAACAATCCCACACGAAGTTCTTTCAGAATTCGGTGGAGCTAAAGTATTGTTGAAACCTGCTGTAGAAGGTTCTGGAGTTGCCGCTGGTGGTGCAGTTCGTGCCGTTGTGGAATTGGCAGGTGTGGCAGATATTACATCTAAATCACTTGGTTCTAACACTCCAATCAACATTGTTCGTGCAACTGTTGAAGGTTTGAAACAATTGAAACGCGCTGAAGAAGTTGCTGCCCTTCGTGGTATTTCAGTTTCTGATTTGGCATAAGAAAGGGGATAAAATGGCTCAAATTAAAATTACTTTGACTAAGTCTCCAATCGGACGCATTCCATCACAACGTAAAACTGTTGTAGCACTTGGACTTGGCAAATTGAACAGCTCTGTTATTAAAGAAGATAACGCTGCTATCCGTGGTATGATCACTGCAGTATCTCACTTGGTAACAGTTGAAGAAGTAAACTAATGAATTTTTAGGGGATGTGCACTATACCATCCCCTAAAACTAGATATAGTCATCTATGATGACGTCGTATAGGCGAGTTGATGGGGGAGACAACCTTTTCTCCCTTATCGGCGCTAGCATTTTACAAAAGAGGAGAAAATAAAAATGAAACTTCATGAATTGAAACCTGCAGAAGGTTCTCGTAAAGTACGTAACCGCGTTGGTCGTGGTACTTCATCAGGTAACGGTAAAACATCTGGTCGTGGTCAAAAAGGTCAAAAAGCTCGTAGCGGTGGCGGAGTTCGCCTTGGTTTTGAAGGTGGACAAACTCCATTGTTCCGTCGTCTTCCAAAACGTGGATTCACTAACATCAACGCTAAAGAATACGCAATTGTGAACCTTGACCAATTGAACGTCTTTGAAGATGGTGCTGAAGTTACTCCAGTTGTTCTTATCGAAGCAGGAATTGTTAAAGCTGAAAAATCAGGTATTAAAGTTCTTGGTAACGGTGAGTTGACTAAGAAATTGACTGTGAAAGCAGCTAAATTCTCTAAATCAGCTGAAGAAGCTATCACTGCTAAAGGTGGTTCAGTAGAAGTCATCTAAGAGAGGTGACCTATGTTTTTTAAATTATTAAGAGAAGCTCTTAAAGTCAAGCAGGTTCGATCAAAAATTTTATTTACAATTTTTATCGTTTTGGTCTTTCGTATCGGAACTAGCATTACAGTTCCTGGTGTGAATGCCAATAGCTTGAATGCTTTAAGTGGATTATCCTTCTTAAACATGTTGAGCTTGGTCTCAGGGAATGCCATGAAAAACTTCTCAGTTTTTGCTCTTGGTGTTAGTCCCTACATTACGGCCTCTATCGTTGTCCAACTCTTGCAAATGGATATTTTACCCAAGTTTGTAGAGTGGGGTAAACAAGGGGAGGTAGGTCGAAGAAAATTAAATCAAGCTACTCGTTATATTGCTCTTGTTTTAGCCTTTGTGCAATCTATCGGTATTACAGCTGGTTTTAATACTTTGGCTGGAGCTCAATTGTTGAAAACAGCTCTTACACCACAAGTCTTTATCATGATTGGTATCATCTTAACAGCTGGTAGCATGATTGTGACTTGGTTGGGAGAGCAAATTACAGATAAGGGATACGGAAATGGTGTTTCTATGATTATCTTTGCCGGGATTGTTGCATCAATTCCAGAGATGATTCAGGGCATCTATGTGGACTACTTTGTGAACGTCCCAAGTAGCCGTATCAACTCATCTATCATTTTCGTAATCATTTTGATTATTACTGTATTGTTGATCATTTATTTTACAACTTATGTTCAACAAGCAGAATACAAAATTCCAATCCAATATACTAAGGTTGCACAAGGTGCTCCATCTAGCTCTTACCTACCTTTGAAGGTAAACCCTGCTGGAGTTATCCCTGTTATCTTTGCAAGTTCGATTACTGCAGCGCCTGCGGCTATTCTTCAGTTTTTGAGCGCTACAGGTCATGATTGGGCTTGGGTAAGAACAGCACAAGAAATGCTGGCAACAACTTCACCAACTGGTATTGCTATGTATGCTTTATTGATTATTCTCTTTACATTCTTCTATACGTTTGTACAGATTAATCCTGAAAAAGCGGCAGAAAACTTACAAAAGAGCGGTGCTTATATCCATGGAGTTCGTCCTGGTAAAGGTACAGAAGAATATATGTCTAAACTTCTTCGTCGTCTTGCAACTGTTGGTTCCCTATTCCTTGGTGTGATTTCTATTTTACCGATTGTAGCAAAAGATGTTTTTGGACTTTCAGAGGCAGTTGCTTTTGGAGGAACCAGTCTTTTGATCATTATCTCTACAGGTATTGAAGGAATCAAACAATTGGAAGGTTACCTATTGAAACGTAAGTATGTTGGTTTCATGGACAGAACAGAATAAAAGTATTTACTGAGTCAGTAAATGCTGAGGGAGTGGAGGTTTAACTCTAACATTAGTGAGAGTTTGGTCTCCCCTCTTCTATTTTGTTTTTAAATAGGGGTGAAAAGACTTTTTGCTTCTATTTAAAAATAAAATAAGGAGATCAAATCATGAATCTTTTGATTATGGGCTTACCTGGTGCAGGTAAGGGAACTCAAGCAGCAAAAATCGTAGAACAATTCCATGTTGCACATATCTCAACAGGTGATATGTTCCGCGCTGCTATGGCAAATCAAACTGAAATGGGTGTTCTTGCTAAGTCATACATTGACAAGGGTGAATTAGTTCCTGATGAAGTTACAAATGGAATCGTAAAAGAACGTCTTTCACAAGATGATATTAAAGAAACAGGATTCTTGTTGGATGGTTACCCACGTACGATCGAACAAGCTCATGCCTTGGACAAAACTTTGGCTGAACTTGACATTGAACTAGAAGGGGTCATCAACATAGAAGTGGATCCAGATAGCCTCTTGGAACGTTTGAGTGGCCGTATCATCCACCGCGTAACTGGAGCAACTTTCCACAAGGTCTTTAACCCACCAGTTGACTATAAAGAAGAAGATTACTACCAACGTGAAGATGATAAACCTGAGACAGTAAAACGTCGATTGGACGTTAATATTGCTCAAGGAGAACCAATCATTGCTCACTACCGTGCCAAAGGTTTGGTTCATGACATCGAAGGTAATCAAGATATCAATGATGTCTTCACAGATATCGAAAAAGTATTGACAAATTTGAAATAAAGCGTTTTTCACACTTGCAAAAATCCGCTACAAATGTTATACTAAGATAGTCTGACTTATAATTGTTGTCTCTGTGTCTAGAGGCATCGAATCGAAATTTATGGAGGTGCTTTTGCGTGGCAAAAGACGATGTGATTGAAGTTGAAGGCAAAGTAGTTGATACAATGCCGAATGCAATGTTTACGGTTGAACTTGAAAATGGACATCAGATTTTAGCAACAGTTTCTGGTAAAATTCGTAAAAACTATATTCGTATTTTAGCGGGAGATCGTGTTACTGTCGAAATGAGTCCATATGACTTGACACGTGGACGTATCACTTACCGCTTTAAATAATCGAAAAACTTGGAGGGATAAGAAATGAAAGTAAGACCATCGGTCAAACCAATTTGCGAATACTGTAAAGTTATTCGTCGTAATGGTCGTGTTATGGTAATTTGCCCAGCAAATCCAAAACACAAACAACGTCAAGGATAAGATAGAAAGGAGAAAACATGGCTCGTATTGCTGGAGTTGACATTCCAAATGACAAACGCGTAGTAATCTCATTGACTTATGTTTATGGTATCGGACTTGCAACATCTAAGAAAATTTTGGCTGCTGCTGGAATCTCAGAAGATGTTCGTGTACGTGATCTCACATCAGATCAAGAAGATGCTATCCGTCGTGAAGTGGATGCAATCAAAGTTGAAGGTGACCTTCGTCGTGAAGTAAACTTGAACATCAAACGTTTGATGGAAATCGGTTCATACCGTGGTATCCGTCACCGTCGTGGACTTCCTGTCCGTGGACAAAACACTAAAAACAACGCTCGCACTCGTAAAGGTAAAGCTGTTGCGATTGCTGGTAAGAAAAAATAATATAGGAGGTAAAAGTCTTGGCTAAACCAACACGTAAACGTCGTGTGAAAAAGAATATCGAATCTGGTATTGCTCATATTCACGCTACATTTAATAACACTATTGTTATGATTACTGATGTGCATGGTAATGCAATTGCTTGGTCATCAGCTGGTGCTCTTGGTTTCAAAGGTTCTCGTAAATCTACACCATTCGCTGCTCAAATGGCTTCTGAAGCTGCTGCTAAATCTGCACAAGAACACGGTCTTAAATCAGTTGAAGTTACTGTAAAAGGTCCAGGTTCTGGTCGTGAGTCAGCTATTCGTGCGCTTGCTGCCGCTGGTCTTGAAGTAACAGCAATTCGTGATGTGACTCCAGTGCCACACAATGGTGCTCGTCCTCCAAAACGTCGCCGTGTATAATCATCGCATTACACTGCTTTTCGTTTAAGAGGGAGTAACTAAATGATCGAGTTTGAAAAACCAAATATAACAAAAATTGATGAAAATAAAGATTATGGCAAGTTTGTAATCGAACCACTTGAACGTGGCTACGGTACAACTCTTGGTAACTCTCTTCGTCGTGTACTTCTAGCTTCTCTACCAGGAGCAGCTGTGACATCTATCAATATTGATGGTGTGTTACATGAGTTTGACACAGTTCCAGGTGTTCGTGAAGACGTGATGCAAATCATTCTGAACATTAAAGGAATTGCAGTGAAATCGTACGTTGAAGACGAAAAAATCATCGAACTAGATGTTGAAGGTCCTGCTGAAGTAACAGCCGGTGACATTTTGACAGATAGCGATATTGAAATTGTAAATCCAGATCATTATCTCTTTACAATCGGTGAAGGTTCTTCGCTAAAAGCGACTATGACTGTTAACAGTGGTCGTGGATATGTACCTGCTGATGAAAATAAAAAAGATAATGCACCAGTTGGAACACTTGCTGTAGATTCTATTTATACACCAGTTACAAAAGTCAACTATCAAGTGGAACCTGCTCGTGTAGGTAGCAATGATGGATTTGACAAATTAACCCTTGAAATCTTGACAAATGGAACAATTATTCCAGAAGATGCTTTAGGGCTTTCAGCACGTATTTTGACAGAACATCTTGATTTGTTTACAAATCTTACTGAGATTGCTAAGTCAACTGAAGTGATGAAAGAAGCTGATACTGAATCTGACGACCGTATTTTGGATCGTACGATTGAGGAACTGGACTTGTCTGTGCGTTCATACAACTGTTTGAAACGTGCCGGTATCAATACTGTGCATGATTTGACAGAAAAATCTGAAGCAGAGATGATGAAAGTACGAAATCTTGGACGCAAGAGTTTGGAAGAAGTGAAACTCAAACTCATTGATTTGGGTCTTGGATTAAAAGATAAATAAAGGAGGAATAAATGGCTTACCGTAAACTAGGACGCACTAGCTCACAACGTAAAGCAATGCTTCGCGATTTGACAACTGACCTTTTGATCAACGAATCAATCGTGACAACTGAAGCTCGTGCTAAAGAAATCCGTAAAACTGTTGAAAAAATGATTACTCTAGGTAAACGTGGTGATTTGCATGCACGTCGTCAAGCAGCTGCTTTCGTACGTAATGAAATCGCATCTGAAAACTATGATGAAGCAACTGATAAGTACACTTCTACTACAGCACTTCAAAAATTGTTCTCAGAAATTGCACCTCGTTATGCTGAACGTAACGGTGGATACACTCGTATCCTTAAAACTGAACCACGTCGTGGTGATGCAGCGCCAATGGCGATCATCGAATTAGTATAAAATCATCAATTTTGTTGAGTGTTATGATGATGGAGTCTTGTGCTCTTAGTCTAGCTCTGGTCTACCGCTAGGATCTCGGTCCTAGCGGGAACACTCATCATAAGTTGGGATAGTAGACGCTTGTTTACGAAATTGTTTTTTTCTTAAGAACAACTTCGTAAGCAGGCGTTTTTGGGCTCTTTGTCAACTGTAGTGGGTTGAAGAAAAGCGGCTCTTTGTCAACTGTAGTGGGTTGAATAAAAGCTAAAACCGAGAAAGGACA
>NZ_JVLX01000066.1:0-1414 GCF_001070815.1 Streptococcus pseudopneumoniae
GGCTCTTTGTCAACTGTAGTGGGTTGAATAAAAGCTAAAACCGAGAAAGGACAAATTTCGTCCTTTCTTTTTTGATATTCAGAGCGATAAAAATCCGTTTTTTGAAGTTTTCAAAGTTCCGAAAACCAAAGGCATTGCGTTTGATAAGTTTGATGAGATTATTCGTCGCTTCCAATTTTGCGTTGGAATAGGGTAACTGAAGAGCATTGACGATTTTCTCTTTGTCCTTTAGAAAGGTCTTAAAGACAGTCTGAAAAAGAGGATGAACCAGCTTAAGATTGTCCTCAATGAGTCCGAAAAATTTATCTGCCTCCTTGTTCTGAAAGTGAAAGAGTAAGAGCTGATAGACATTGTAGTGGTGTTTCAAGTCTTCTGAATAGCTCAAAAGCTTGTCTAAAATCTCTTTATTGGTTAAGTGCATGCGAAAAGTAGGGCGATAAAATCGCTTATCACTCAGTTTACGGCTATCTTGTTGGATGAGTTTCCAGTAGCGCTTGGTAGCCTTGTATTCATGAGATTTTCGATGAAACTGATTCATGATTTGGACACGCATACGACTCATAGCACGGCTCATGTGTTGGACAATATGGAAACGATCCAACACGATTTTAGCGTTTGGAAAAAGCTGTTTAGCCAAGTCATAGTAAGGACTAAACATATCCATAGTAATGATTTTCACCTGACAGCGCACGGCTCTATCGTAGCGAAGAAAGTGATTCCGAATGATAGCTTGTGTTCTTCCTTCAAGAACAGTGATGATATTAAGATTATCAAAATTTTGAGCAATAAAACTCATCTTTCCCTTAGTGAAAGCATACTCGTCCCAAGACATAATCTCAGGGAGGTACGAAAAATCAGGCTTAAAACGGAAGTCATTAAGCTTGCGAATAACAGTTGATGTTGAAATGGCTAACTGATGAGCAATATCGGTCATAGAAGTCTTTTCAATCAACTTTTGCGCAATTTTTTGGTTGATAATACGAGGAATTTGGTGATTCTTCTTGACGATAGAAGTTTCAGCGACCATCATTTTTGAACAGTGATAGCACTTGAAACGACGCTTTTTAAGTAGAATTCTAGTAGGCATACCAGTCGTTTCGAGGTAAGGGATCTTAGACGGTTTTTGAAAATCATATTTCTTCATTTGACTTCCGCACTCAGGGCAAGATGGAGCATTGTAGTCCAGTTTGGCGATGATTTCTTTGTGTGTATCCCTATTGATGATATCTATAAATTGGATATTAGGGTCTTTGATATCGAGTAGTTTTGTGATAAAATGTAATTGTTCCATATGAATCTTTCTAATGAGTTGTTTTGTCGCTTTTCATTATAGATCTTATGGGACTTTTTTTCTACACAAAAAAGGCTCCATAAGATCCATAGGGGATTTACCCACTACAAATATTATAGAGCC
>NZ_JVLX01000067.1:0-11826 GCF_001070815.1 Streptococcus pseudopneumoniae
TACAGCCTGCGGCTAGTTTCCTAGTTTGCTCTTTGATTTTCATTGAGTATAAAAAAGCTTTATTTAAGAAGTATATGTTATAATAAGGTAAATTAAGCCTAATGGAGGACAAAGAAATGGGTTTTTATGTGATGCTTGCTTCAATGCTACTCGGACTGTTCGCTTTGAAGATAGGTTTTTCTCACTTCAAGGAGAAAAAAGATACATTCTTATCTATCTTAACAAGCTTAGCTGGCCTAGCCCTTGTTCTCGTGGCTGTCTGGTTAGGATGGCCTAAATAAACAGAGAAACCTCGGTTAAACCGAGGTTTTTCAGATGAATTTCTTGGTAGTGGCTCAAAAATATGCTACACTATTAATATGAAAATTTTAATCCCAACAGCAAAAGAAATGAATACAGATATGCCAAGTATCGAGGCAAATCCTTTAAGACCAGAAAGTCAGGCCGTGCTGGATGCCTTGGCCCTCTATTCTGCTAGTCAATTGGAGAGTTTTTACAAGGTTTCAGCTGAGAAGGCAGCGGAGGAATTTCAACATATCCAAGCTTTGAAAAGGCAAACTGCTCAACACTATCCAGCTCTGAAACTTTTTGATGGGCTTATGTATCGCCATATCAAGCGAGATAAATTGACCGAGGTAGAACAAGCCTATCTTGAAAATCATGTCTTTATTACTTCGGCTTTGTACGGTGTTGTTCCAGCCTTATCACCTATGGCGCCTCACCGTTTGGACTTTTTGATGAAGTTAAAAGTCGCAGGTAAGACTTTGAAGAGCCATTGGAAGGCAGCCTATGATGAGGATGTGAAGCAGGAAGAAGTGATTTTCTCCCTCTTGTCATCCGAGTTTGAGACTGTATTTTTTAAGGAAATTAGAGAAAAAATGGTGACTTTCAAATTCATGGAGGATAGAGGTGGTCAGCTGAAGATTCACTCAACCATTTCCAAGAAAGCGCGTGGTGCCTTCCTGACAGCGCTGATAGAAAATCAAGTACAGACGGTGGAGGAAGCTCGTCGCTTAAGCTTTGCAGGGTTTACCTACAGAGAAGATTTGTCACAGCCACAGGAATTGGTTTTTGTTAAGGAAGTATAGAAATCAGATATTTTGTATTTGGCAATATGTATCATCAGCTATTTTGGTTTATAAATGAGGAAAAAAGCGAACAAGCTAGTCTTCTGAGTGTCAGAAAAGTAGTCTTGTTCGCTTTTATTATGTTAGTTACTTGATCGCATTGACCAAGTCTTCCGCTTGTTTCTCAAGTGAGTTTAGGACTGTTTCTTCGAGAATCAATTTTCCGTCTGCCCAGGCAGAGTCATTGACACGTGCAGCGGTAAAGTCGCCAACGACTTGCGTACGGATAAATGGCAAGAGGTCTTTATAGATAGCGAAGAGTTGATCGTGACCTGCATTGGCTACAGATGATACGGTGACAAACTTGTCTTGAAGAGCAGAAGCGCCACGTGTATCAGATAAGTCAAGGGCACGAGATAGCCAGTCAAGCAAGTTTTTCACTGTTCCAGGGATAGAGAAGTTGTAGACTGGAGAGAAGATCCAGATGGCATCCGCAGCGAGAACCGCTTCACGAGCAGCCGCTACAGCTGGGTGAGTTGGAACTTCCAAATCTTGGCTGAAGAGAGGAAGGGCTGAATAATCAAGGTAGCTAACTTCCGCTTTACCAGCAAGTGCTTTCTCAGCTTCGAGCGCCATTTGGTGGTTGAAAGAACCTTGGCGTAGGGATCCGACGATAAATAATACTTTTTTAGACATGATGTGTCTCCTTTTTCTTAAATTTCCGAGAATTTTCTCGTTGTTATAAAATATATTACAACAAAGCAAAGCAACTTGCAAGAAATTTGCTCAAAGTTTGTTTGAAATTATAAAATTGTAGAAACTCTAATCACTTGCGACTGGAATGCATTTGATTTTCGAAGAGTATTCTAACATTCTCTTGTAATATGATGACATAAGTGCTAAAATAAACAAGAAAACTCGCAATAGAAACCGCAGAACAGCTATTTTCCGGTATCATTTCATAAACAATTAAACGAAAATAATGGCATTTCAAGAATGCTTCTAAAAGGGGTGGAGATCATGTAAGGCACAGATTAACAAGTGACGGACAAAAGAAATAATAATACACTTGTTAAGGAGAAAAGATGTTAATAAGAAATTATCGGAAAAATATTGGCCTGATGGCCGGAGTTGAGTTTTTTGCATTTCTAGGGATTACCAGTTTTTGGATTCTCTTTCTCAGTCAAAACGGCATGTCTCTTTGGCAGATTGGACTTCTGGAAAGTATTTTTCATACGACCAGTCTTCTCTGTGAAATTCCATCTGGAATGTTAGCTGACCGCTATTCCTATAAGACCAACCTTTATTTAAGTCGAATAGCAGGGATTGTGTCTTCTATTCTCATGTTGGCTGGGCAGGGAAATTTTTGGATTTATGCACTAGCAATGGCTGTGAGTGCCTTGTCTTATAATTTTGATTCAGGAACAAGCGCAGCAATGGTCTATGACTCGGCTGTAGAGGCTGGACTAAAGGAGCGTTATCTATCCATTTCAAGCTTCCTATCAGGAGTAGCAGAAGGAACTCGGTCTTTGGGGACCGTTTTGGCAGGATTTTTTGTCCATGGTCAATTGCACCTGACCTACTATATCATGATTGCGACTTCTATCATAGTTCTTTTCCTGATTTGGATGCTGAAAGAACCTAGTGTCAAGCTAGAAAAAGCTGATAGTGTGACCATGAAACAGATTATTTGGACCGTTAAGGATGAGTTGAAGCGAAATCCCATGCTTTTCAACTGGATGATTTTGTCTCAGATTGTCGGAGTACTCATGTGCATGTTTTATTTTTACTATCAAAATCAGTTACCAGATTTAAGTAGTTGGCAAATTTCAGCAGTTATGTTACTTGGTAGTCTCTTGAATATCGTTGCAGTTTATCTAGCGAGTAAGATTGGAAAGAGATATGCCGCCTTGAAGCTTTTCCCAATCCTCGTCCTACTGATTGGAGTTACCTACCTGCTGTCCTACTTTGGAACACCTCTAATCTATATTTTGATTTATTTGATTAGTAATGCTTTATATGCTCTTTTTCAGCCGATTTTTGATAATGATTTGCAAGAGCGCCTTCCAAGTGAAGTAAGGGCAACCATGCTGAGTGTCTACTCTATGATGTTTAGCCTAAGTATGATTGTGTTCTTCCCACTGACAGGGTGGTTGATTGACAATTTAGGCTTTGTAGTAACATTTCTTTATCTGGGATTCTTTTTAGTCTTGATTAGCCTTCTACTGACTATCTTTTTAGGAAAAATGGCTAAAAGAATAGATGAAAAAATAATTCCATAGATTAAAAGAACTTCTAAAAACTTGAGTGCCAAGCTCAGGTTTTTTTATACGGTGATTTCGAGAAGATGAAGGAAGAAATAAAATGCGATTGTTCTGGCATTCACTTGTAATAAAGCTTAATAGATGGTAAAATAGACGAGTGAAAAAAAGACAAAACAAAGCAAAAAATAATCTACTGTGGCAGTATGGTCTAGGGATGACGATTTTGTTTGTGGTTATCAGTGCTTCCTTTCTGTATCTAGTGTTTCTGAGTATGAAACCCTATCAAACTGCTAAAAGTGAAGGAGAAAAATTAGCTCAGCAGTATGCAGGATTAGAGCAGGCTGATCAGGTTGACTTATACAATGGCTTGGAATCTTATTACAGTGTTCTTGGTCATAATAAACAGCAAGAAGCACTTGCTGTCCTGATTGGGAAAGATGACCATAAGATTTACGTTTATCAGCTAAATCAAGGTGTTTCACAGGAAAAAGCAGAAGCTGTTTCTAAGGAAAAAGGAGCTGGCGAGATTGACAAGATTACCTTTGGACGTTATAAAGACAAGCCAATCTGGGAAGTCAAGTCAGGCTCCGATTTTTATCTAGTAGATTTTGAAACAGGAACATTGGTCAATAAGGAGGGCCTATGAAACTATCCAACCGTGTTTTAGAAATGGAAGAAAGTGTCACTTTAGCTAGTGATGCGAGAGCAAAAAAATTAAAATCTCAAGGTAAGGATGTCCTTTTCTTGACCTTGGGACAACCAGATTTTCACACTCCTGAAAATATTCAGGATGCAGCAGTTAAAGCTATTCGAGAAGGACAGGCTTCCTTCTATACAGTAGCTTCAGGTCTACCAGAATTAAAAGCTGCGGTGAATACCTACTTCGAGCGCTACTATGGCTATTCTGTCGCAAGTAACGAGGTTACCTTTGCTACAGGTGCCAAGTTCTCCCTCTATACTTTCTTTATGGCTGTAATCAATCCTTTAGATGAGGTTATTATTCCAACTCCATACTGGGTTAGTTATGGAGATCAGGTCAAGATGGCAGAAGGGATTCCAGTCTTTGTTCAAGCTAAAGAAGACAATGATTTTAAAGTCACAGTGGATCAACTAGAACTAGTTAGGACAGATAAAACAAAGGTTTTGGTTCTCAATTCACCATCTAATCCGACTGGTATGATCTATACTCGTGAAGAATTACTAGCTATCGGAAATTGGGCAGTTGAGCATGACATTCTGATTTTAGCTGATGATATATACGGTCGCCTTGTTTATAATGGAAATGAATTTGTTCCAATCTCAAGTCTATCAGAAGCAATTCGTAAGCAAACCATTGTTATCAACGGTGTATCTAAGGCCTATGCCATGACGGGTTGGCGAGTTGGTTATGCGGTAGGTGATCCTGAAATCATTGCAGCTATGAGTAAATTGACGGGACAAACAACTTCAAATTTGACATCTGTTTCTCAATATGCGGCTATCGAAGCCTTAACAGGACCACAGGATTCTGTTGATATCATGCGTAAAGCTTTTGAGGAGCGTCTCAATACCATTTATCCGCTATTATGTGAGGTCCCTGGTTTTGAAGTCGTTAAGCCACAAGGAGCCTTCTATCTCTTCCCAAATGTCAAAAAGGCAATGGAGATGAAAGGCTATACAGATGTGACAGAATTTACAACCGCTATCTTAGAAGAAGCTGAAGTAGCCTTGGTAACAGGAGCAGGCTTTGGAGCGCCAGAAAATGTCCGCCTCAGCTATGCGACGGACCTAGACACGCTTAAAGAAGCAGTTAACCGCTTGAAAGCATTTATGGAAAAATAAAAGAAAAGGAAAAATAATGACAAAACGTGTAACGATTATCGATGTAAAAGACTATGTTGGTCAAGAAGTGACGATTGGCGCTTGGGTTGCCAACAAATCAGGAAAAGGGAAAATCGCCTTCTTGCAATTGCGTGACGGGACAGCCTTCTTCCAAGGTGTAGCTTTTAAACCAAACTTTTTAGAAAAATTTGGTGAAGAAGTGGGACTTGAGAAGTTTGATGTCATCAAACGCTTGAGCCAAGAAACGTCTGTTTATGTGACAGGTATTGTCAAAGAAGACGAACGTTCTAAGTTTGGCTATGAGTTGGATATTACAGACATCGAAGTAATCGGTGAATCTCAAGACTACCCAATCACACCAAAAGAACACGGGACAGACTTCTTGATGGACAACCGTCACTTGTGGCTACGCTCTCGTAAGCAAGTGGCGGTGATGCAAATTCGTAACGCGATCATTTATGCGACTTATGAGTTCTTCGACAAGAACGGATTCATGAAATTTGATAGCCCAATTTTGTCAGGAAATGCAGCGGAAGATTCAACTGAACTCTTTGAAACGGACTACTTCGGAACTCCAGCCTACTTGAGCCAATCAGGTCAGCTTTACCTAGAAGCAGGCGCTATGGCCCTTGGCCGTGTCTTTGACTTTGGTCCAGTATTCCGTGCTGAAAAATCAAAAACACGCCGTCACTTGACTGAGTTCTGGATGATGGATGCAGAATACTCCTACTTGACACATGATGAGTCACTTGACTTGCAAGAAGCTTATGTAAAAGCTCTTCTTCAAGGTGTTCTTGACCGTGCTCCTCAAGCCCTGGAAACATTGGAACGTGATACAGAACTCTTGAAACGCTACATTGCAGAGCCATTCAAACGCATCACTTACGATCAAGCCATTGACCTCTTGCAAGAGCATGAAAATGATGAAGACGCTGACTACGAGCATCTTGAGCATGGTGATGACTTTGGTTCACCACATGAAACATGGATTTCAAACCACTTTGGTGTGCCAACTTTTGTCATGAACTATCCAGCAGCCATCAAGGCTTTCTACATGAAACCAGTTTCTGGAAATCCAGAGCGCGTGCTTTGTGCAGATTTGCTTGCTCCAGAAGGCTATGGAGAAATCATCGGTGGATCTATGCGTGAGGAAGACTACGATGCTCTTGTTGCAAAAATGGATGAACTTGGCATGGATCGTACTGAGTATGAATTCTACCTTGACCTTCGTAAATACGGTACTGTGCCACACGGTGGATTTGGTATCGGTATCGAACGTATGGTAACTTTCGCGGCAGGAACAAAACACATCCGTGAAGCTATTCCATTCCCACGTATGTTACACCGTATTAAACCTTAAATAATGAGATGAAAGTAAAAGGTCAAATCGGCCTTTTACTTTTTTTAAAAATGAAATCACTTAAAAATAAGATTAATATATATATATATATATAGAAAAATACATATTTTGGATATAAAACGTAGACAGTTTAATTGAAATAATGTTATAATGTGAGTTGGGAATAAAGTACCTAAGTGCAGCTATCTTACTTTCTGAATCAGTCTGGGAATGGGGCGTTGTTTAAATACTTGGGTATAATTCTTCAACTAAAATTTATTTAAAAAGGAGATAATATGTATTCAAGAATGGACAAGTACCACGGACAAAAAGTCCAGCGCTTTTCAATCCGTAAGTATAGTTTTGGAGCAGCGTCAGTAGCTGTAGCAGCCTATATGATGTTTGGTGGGGCAGCAACTGTTCACGCAGATGTTACACCTTCAACAACTCCAGCAACAAACGAACAAGTAAATCCTAATGCTGGAAATCAAGCAGATTCAAGCAAGCCTGTAGCTTCAACTGAAACTTCTACATCAACTGTGGTGGCACCAGCAACTGAGCAACTAGCAACACCAGCACCTGAGGTAGAACCAGCAGAAACACCAAAAGCTGACACAAGCAAGTTGGAAGCTGCTATTGCTCGTATCGAAGCAGCTCTTGGCAAAGCAGGCCTAACTGAAAAAACTGCCTCAGCTATTGAAGCAGCAAAAGCAGAACTTGCTAAGGCTCAAGCCCTTCTTTCAAACGACAAAGCAACACAAGCAGAAGTTGATTATTCAACAAGTTCATTGAAAAACAGAGCTTTCGTTCTTGAAAGTATGCCAAAAGCATCAACTGACAAGAAAGAAAACAAAAACCAAGATCCACGTAATGGACAAGCCATTCCTGGACAAGGTGAAAGTGGATTTAGAGAAGCTGCGGGTACACCGAGTGGGACAACAAATACTACAGTTACCAATGATGTCATCACACCAACAAATCCAGCACAACCAACTGCAAAAGATATTATCGGAAGTACGAGTACAGTGTCGCGAGAAAACTTTACTGGTTGGGATACCTATACAATGCCGTTCGGAAGTTTCCATCCAGGTCAAGGTGATTTAGGTGTAAATACGCCTGAGAAAAAAAGAGATGCTGCAGATTTAGAGTTTAGAGTGTTCTCTGATCAAAGAGCTGGTACAAGACTTAGCCCTGGACCATCTAACTGGACTTATAAAGGTGAAGCTAGTGATATTAAAGCTCGTATCGACTATGGATTGAAATTACCAGCAAAAGAAGTTCAGAAAATTATTGAAGAAGCTGAATTATGGCGTGGAAAAATGCGCTATAATGGTTCTTTAATTCAAAGTGCACCTGCTTCCACATATTATGGAAGTGGACCTTATGAATATCTGCTTTCAAGTATCTATAAACTAGGATATGAACAAGGGATTGATAAAGTATACATTAAAGATGTACGTAAACGTATTGAAGTAACGGAAGCTGCCAAAAATGCTGGTTGGACTGTTTCAGATTTTAATGTATTCAATTTCCCAAATGGTTTATTTTATGACAAAGCAACAGATAGTGTGCAAGGGGTTGTAACACATAGAAGCCCATTTAACTATCAACAAGTAAAAGCTCGAGTAACGTTTAAAAATACTATTACTGGTAAAAGTGTTACGATTCCACTAGATGATCATAGATTTGCTGGAACAGCATGGAAAGATGGAACACCACCTACCCTAGAAATTAACGAAGCTATTAAAGAAGGTAAAGTAGGAGAAGCACTTACTGTTCCAGTAGAATATAAAGATGCTGGAGCTTCACATGCTGGTGTACCAAATGATAGAAGTGTTACTTATAACTTGACAGATGAAAATGGAACGCCGATTGGACGTACAACGACGATTAAAGAAACTGTAGGTCGTGCTATTCTGGGTGTTTCTGGAGCAAATATTACTGGAACAATAGGTGGAAAAGATGCTGAAATCCCTACTGAATTGACAGGAAATGAGACAAAAATTCCAGGTGTAGGTTTCACCATTGCATCAGCTGATATGACTGAGAACAATCCAAATGGATTTAAAGGAACACCGACAGAAGCTGGGATTTACAGAGTTTCAATCTATGCAAGAGATTATAGAGAGACAAACGCCAATGAAGCATATGCACATGCAACCTTTAAAATTGCGCCTGAAGTGACTGTAAAAAATGTTCATGCTTACGATACAGAAGTTCCTATTACGATTTCTAGAGGGGCTTCAGAAGCAACGATTACATTACCAGATGGAACAAATACAAAAATTGTTGCTAAAGATGGTAAGTGGGTTGTATCGGAAACAACAAATACAGCTGTAAATGTCAATGATGAAATTGGTACAGTTGGTGAAACTTTCAATCTAAAAGTTCTTCCAACAGCAACAGCAAATGCCGCAACAGATACGATTAACGTAACTGCAAATAGTGAAAATATTACAGCAACGTTTACACGAGCCGAAGTAACATTAAAAACGCAACTAGGAGAAAATGTAGCAGCAACATTCAATAAAACTAGTGGTCGTTGGGAATTATCTGGTGAGACTGCTGAGAAGAAAACTCCTAACAGTGACGGTACAACAACATGGTTAAAACGCGACCTATATGTTGATGTGAATAAAGATGGAGAAACAATCTTTAATGTTTACGAATATACTCGTACATTAAACGCAGAAGGAAAAGTTACAGCCGTTAATAATGTATCTCGTACATTAACGACGTATAAAAAAGAAAATACGGCGAACAGTTCAGCAGATTCAGCAACTGATACTAATAAAGGAATGGTTGTAACTGTTAAATATGATAAAGGATTAAATAAATGGTCTGCTGATGATAACTCTACTGTAACAGCAACAAAAACTGGAGATAAGTGGACGATTTCAACTACATCAGGATTTAAAGGAACAGTTGATGCAGTAGAAACAGCAAGTTCTTCAGATAAAGCGTCTATATTAAATGATGCTCCGTCTATTAGCTCAAGTTTATATACTACTGTAAAAGGTGCTACAGTAGATTTAGTAAAACAAAAATCAGCGGCAGTAACAATTACAGATATAGAAGATGATGCGACAACTGCTCCAAATAAAAAGGAAACAACAGTTACAAAAGTAACATTAACATCTCCTTCAGGAACAGTAACAGAATATAGCAGTGAAGCAGAAGCAGCAACTGTTAAATTATCCGAAGTAGGTACTTATACAGTTAAAGTTGAAGTAAAAGATAGTAACGGAAATATCGTTACTGCAGACACTGAAACGGATACTGGAACAAATAAAGGTGCCGAAACGGCTGTAAATTCAACTACTTATACAATTACTGTAAAAGATCAAGAAACGAATAAATTATATACAGTTGAAGATGATGCTGTAACAAGTGATCAGTTGAAAGAAAAAGTAAATCCTACAGTTGTAGATGGGTTTACTGCAACTAAAAATGATATTACAGATATCCCTACAACAGCTAAAAAAGCAGGTCAAACACTAGAAGTGCCAGCAACAGTAACTTATACAAAAGGAACTGAAACAATTCCTGTAGAAACTAAAGTAGATGTTGTTGTCTTGCCAAAAGTAACACCTACAGGTGTAACAGTTCTTAAAGATAGTACTAATTTGGAAGAAGCTGTTAAAGCGAAAGCAGTGGAAGCAGCAAATGCTGTTCCAACTGGTAAATTACCAGATGGGGTAACAGTATCTGTTAAGGAAGTTAAACAAGGAACAGTACCAGCAACAACTGCAACTGGAGTACAAACACCAGCAACAGTAGTAGTTGAGTATTTAAAAGATGGTAAAGTAGTTGCATCTAGAGAAGTAACAGTCCCAGTAACAGTAGTAGGTTCAACAGCTAAGAAATTAGTTGTATTTGAAGGTGATACAGTAACAAAAGACGATGTGAAAGGTGCTGTAACTGAAGGTACAGACGGAACAAAAGGTGAGCCTGTAATTGCTGATGACATTACTGCTACATCAGGAAATAAAGAAGTAACAGTCCCAGTAACATATGACAATGGTAAGTTAACTGAAACAGTGAAAGTTCCAGTAACAGTTTTACCAAAACCAGAAGCAGATGAAATTCTTGTTCCTAAAAATGGCGACAAAGCAAAAGCAAAAGCAAAAGTGCTTGCTCAAGCTGAAAAAGCTATTGCTGATGGAACATTTACAGGTAAACTACCACAAGGTGCTAGAGTTGAGATTGATAAAACAGCTCCAGTAACAGTTCCTGACTTAACAGATGATACTAAAGTAGATGTGACTGTTAAATACACTGTAGATGGTGAAGAGAAAAGAACAACTGTTAAAGTCCCAGTTACAGTAGTTGAAGGTGTACCACAAATTGTCCCAGTGGATGAAAACAACAAACAACCAGATCCAGAGAAGAGCATTGATAAAACAGATTATCCAGAAGGATCTACATTTAGATATAAGACTCCAGATGGACAAACATCTCCAATCGATGTAACAACAACTGGAGATAAGAATGTGATTGTTGAAGTGCTGGATAAAGATGGTAATCCTATTGCAGAAGTACCAGCAACTGTACGAGTTGTTGAAAGCTATCCACAAATTGTCCCAGTAGATAAGGATAACAAACAACCAGCTGTTGAAGGAAGTATTGACCCTAAAGCATTCCCTAAAGAGACAGAGTTTTCTTATGAAACTCCAGTAGATACAACAACACCAGGCGAAAAAGATGTTGTTGTAGTAGCAAAAATTGGAGATAAGGTTATTGCAAAAGTCCCTGCAAAAGTGATGGTTGTTGAACCGAAGACACAATATGTACCAGTTGATAAATCAAACAAACAACCAGATGCATCTAAGAGTGTTGATCCTGAACAATATCCAGATGGAGTAACATTCAAATATAAAACTCCAGTAGATACAACAACACYAGGCGAAAAAGATGTTATTGTAGAAGCAAAAGACGGAGAAGATAAACTTGTAGAAGTTCCAGCTAAGGTTAAAGTAGTGGAAGGTAAAGAACAATTAATTCCTGTAAATCCAACTGAGAAACCTCAAGCAAGAGACAGTATTACTCCAAGTGATTATCCAGAAGGTTCAACATTTGAATACAAAGTTCCAGAAGGACAAAAAGAACCATTTGATGCAACAACTGTTGGGGATAAACCAGTAACGGTTGTTGTAAAAGATAAAAATGGAAATGTATTAGTTGAAGTTCCGGCAACGATTAAGGTGGTAGAAGCTAAACCAACACCAATTGAAACGCCAGTAACGAATACACCTTTAACAAAAGAGGATATTGCTAAATTTGTTAAAGTTCCAGAAGGTGGAAAAGTAACCAATGTAGAAAATATTCCAGACTT